>DASWYH010000238.1:0-7117 GCA_036405095.1 Gemmata sp.
CCGGTCTTCTACCCCGAAGGGGTTGCATCCCAGAGCCCCGGGTCGCGAATGCGCACCCGGGGAACTCTCAATCCGATTTGGTATCAGAGGCGGTCCGGGGTGTCGCTGCCCCCAACCTTCTCGATCCCCGCGCGCTCCGGAATCTGCTCCTCGCGGAGCTTCGTAACATCCCACGTGGGGCGGTCGTGCAGAATCGCCCGGAACACGTCCATGTTCCCTTTGTCCGTAAAATAGTACCAGTGATTGAGGACCCCGAACCGGTCCGCACCGGCGACGGCCATACCGTTGCGTTTATCCTTGAGCCACCGGTTCAATGGGTGCGCGCCATCGACCTTGTCAATTTGCAAGTCGATCCAGCGTTTATCTTTTTGGGCCGTGTCCAGGCCGACCAGACCGATCGTTCGGGTCAGATTCTTGTCCACCGGCCGGCACTTTTGCGCGAGGATGTCGAGCACCCGGTCCCGCCGGGCCATGAAGTTGTAGAACAGCGGGCCGTCTTTCGCGCCCGCGTCCCGCAGCGCGTCGAGAACGCCCTGCGCGTGTACAGCGTACTCGGCCCCGCCGACCAGAATCACGCGGCCCACGCGCCGGAGCACCCCTTTGAACTCCGCCACCCCTTGTTTCTCCCACTCGGCGATCTTGCGCAGCGACTGCAAGACCACGCGCGAGCCCAGGCTGTGACAGAACAGATCGACGGGCGTGTCGGGGAGCGCCGTGCTAGTGGCCTGGATCGCCCGGGCCAGCACCTCACCGGCCCGCTCCGCCCGTTTGTACGGTTCGCTGTACACGGCGGGCATCCGGTCCACCGTCCGGGCCAGCGGGTCCTCGACGCCCGTGAGGAGCGCGTCGAGCTGGTTTAACAAGTTTTGCCGAGCAGCCGCGTTCAGCGGACCGTCAAGCTGCGCGACGATGGTGCCGGCCTCGGTCACGGCCTTGGTGAGGCGGCCCAGATCCTCCCGAGCCTGCCTGTTGAAGGCGAGCCCGAGGAACGCGCTGCCGAGGGTCTTGATGATCTCATTCTTGGGCTGTGTGAACAGGTCGGGCATGCTGTTCCACCCGAACCCGATCGGGAGCCCGGGTTTCCCGCCCGCGCCCGGGGCCGGTGCGAGCCCCAAACCACGGGGCCAACCGGCGGTGTGGCGCCAGTGGAGTTGCTCCTCCGTGGCGAAGTGAAAGGAGAACGTGTGCGGGTTGTTCCCCGTCTGGGGCTTCTTGATCTCCTCGCGGGGGTCCGCCATGAAACCGTGGACCATGATGACCACGGGGCGGCCCTCAAGGCCGGCGGCCCGTTTGCGGACGGTGGACACGTAATCCGACCACTTCAGCTCGTCGCCCTCCTTCGTCCAGTTCCCTTCGGCGCTCGGGGCGTAAGCCCGCCCGTCAAGAACGGTCAGCCGGACGATCGGCGGCTTGCCTTCGTCCGCGGTGCGCCCGGCACTCGGGCCGACCGCACCGAGCCCGGCCGCAGCGGCCACTTTCAACACGTCCCGACGGTTCCGCTGGCTCATGGCGTTAACCCTTTGGTAACTGACCCTTGTGCCTGTTGTAATCAGCACCTCCCAAAACACACGGACCCATACTAACAACCCGGCAAAAAAAGTCCACAATGTCAGCCCGATACAACACAACAAGATGAAGCATCTGGGGACCGTGTTGGACCGGTGCCCGTGCGAATGGTGGCGGCCTCGGGGAGCCACCCCACCGCGCCCCCGGGCAACCGCACCTGGACCCACCCCCCGCGGCGCGTCAACGCGCGCACCTCCGCGCCCTTCGGGAGCGCGGGTCGGAGCCGCGCGGGGTACTCGGTCGCGTTCCCCTTCCGCAGGTACATGTCGTCGGCGACCACCAGCAGCGGGTGCGATTCGTCCGGCTCACGCGCCCGGGCGTCCTGCACCCAGAGTGCTCCGAGAACGACCAACCCGCCCGCGCACACGCCGGCGCACACGAGCCCGGCCGCGCGCCGGGTCATGGCGAACCGCGCCACCCCGGCACACACCAGGAGCCACAGCGCCCCCGCCAGATACCAGGCGTCCGAAGGGGACATGCGCGTGCCGATGGTCCGCACCCGGGGCGGGCGCCCCTGCTCCGCGAGGTCGCCTTCGAGCGGGTACAGCACCCGCGCGCGGGCGTCGTCGAGTTCCGTTTGGAGCGGCTTACTGAACCGGGCCACCGCCAGACCGTCGTGGAGCGCGACGATGCACCGCGGCAGGTTCCCGGCGAGCCGGTGCGCGCGCGCGCGGTTCAGGGCGAGTTCGGGCGTGTGGTGCCCCCGCTCCCAAAGTTCGTCATAGGCCGCCGCCGCCCGCGCGAACGCGGGGCGGGCGCGCTCGGAATCGTCCCGCAAGCTCACCCCCTCGGCGAACGCTCGCTCCGCAACGGAAAGCGTACCCTCGGGCGCTGCGGGCGCAGGAGCGCCCGCGAGGGCGAGCGCGACGAGCGGGGCGAAAAAGCCGTGAGCGCGCGCGTTCACGCCAGCGCCTCCAATCGCGTGAGGAGCGCCTGTGCCGATTCGGCGAGCGCCGGGTCGGTGCCGTCGGGCGGCGCGAACCGGGCGCGGTCACACGCCCGGAACACGGCCCCGGTCTGTTCGACCACGTCCGCGGGCGCCCCGAGTTCGTTTAGCGCGCGGGCCAGTTCCGACGGCGTGGCCGCACTTTCGGGGAGCGGGAAGCGGGTCCGCAGGTAGCCCAGCACCGCATGCGCCACCGCCGCCGGCGGGTCCGGGGTGTGCCCCGATTTGCGGACCGCCTCCGCGGCGCGGCGCGCGGCCCGGGACCGGCGCACCCGCGCGAGGCGGGCGGCGTCGGGGTACAGGCGGCGCCACACGAGGAACCACGCGAGCCCGGCGAGCGGCCCGAAGCTCGCCGCCGCGAGCCACCCCCAGGCGCACGGAACGAACGGACCGCGGCCCAGCACCTCGGGTCCGGTTTCGATGCGGAACAGGTGCTCGGGGGCGTCGATCGGGGTGAGCGAGCGGACCGCCTTGGGGGCCTCGCGCACCGTGATGGGCGCGTCCCCGTCGCGGTCCGTTCGGGTGGTCGGGAACTGGCGCTTGCCCGGCGCGGCGGCCGGGTTGAAGTACGAGAATTCGAGCGGCGGGATCTCTTTCACCCCGGTACTGCGCGGGGCCAGCTTGTACGCGAACCGCACCTCTTTATCGTTCGCCTCCCGCGGCGGGTCGGCCGCGTCGGTGACCTTGAACACGTCGAACGCTTTTAAGTTGCGCAGGTCGGGCTTCACGATCTCGGTCGGGTTGGTAGCGCCGGTGACGACCAGCACGGCGGTGAGGTCGCGGCCCACCTGGACCTCGTGGGGTTCGACGACCCACCGCACCCCGATGCGGCTCCCCTTCGCCTTGTAGTAGTGCTCCTTCGGCTCGAAGAACTGCGGCTGCGCCGATACCGAGTGCGCGGCGAGCACGAGAGCGAATAGCGCGGCCACGTTCGGCCACCGGGCGCGCGCCGCTTTCGATCCGTCGCTCATCGCTCACCACTCGTCACGAAGAGGCCGCCCGGCGGGGGTTGTGGGCTGCTTGTGGCACAGACATTCCGGCCCGTGCGCCCTTCCGGTCACCAGTCTTTCACGGCGGCCCGCTCGGGGCCGTAGAGGGTGCGCAAGAGCGCCTGCTGCTCGCGCTTGATGCGCTTCGCGGTCTCGGCGAGGTGCGCCCGCGCGTCCTTCTCGCTGAGCGGTTGCACCTGATCGGTGTCCTTCAGCACTTCGAGGGCCGCGTTGTTCCCGGGTGCGGTCTGGTCGGTTCCGGTCGGCTTGGTCGCGCCCGGCTGCTGCGCCTGTCCGCCCGCGGACTTCGTGGCGCTGCCCGATTCGGTCTGCTCGCCGGAGTTCTGCTCGCCGCCCGGTTGCTGGTCCGGTTGCTGGCGCGGCTGGTTGTTCTCTTCCGGCGGCACGTCCGCGTTCGGGGACTTCTTCTTGTTCTCGTCCTTCTCGCGCTCTTTGGCGCACAGCAGCTTCGCCAGTTCGATGTTGTGGCGCGCGTCGGCGCGGAGCCGCTCGTCGGTGGCCGGGCTGTCGAGCGTGTGCTCGAAACACGCCACCGCGCGCCGGTACGTGTCCCACGACCCGCCCAACCGCAGCAGGCACGTCCCGCGGTTGTACCACGCCTTCGCGGCGCGGTCGGCCGGGCACGCCGCGTCTTTCAGCGCGCACTCGTAGAACTCCGCCGCCGGGCCGTACTTCTCCTGGTCGAACAGCACCGCCCCGCGGTTGAACGCGACCAACCCCGGATCGCGGGTGCGCTCCTCCGCCTCGGCGTACCGCTTGTCGGCCTCGGCCTTGTCGCCGTCGCGGAAGAGCGCGTTGGCCCGGCGGATCAGGTCATCGGGCGTTTCGGTTTGGGGGGCGGCAGCCGCGAGGAGAACGAGCGCCGGCAGGAGAGAAAGTGCGGCCCTCGTCGTGCGTGTGGTTCGAGCCATCGGCGCCCCCGTTTCGTGCGGTTTGCACTCCCAATTCTACCCAACTTCCGGCCCGCCGGTCCCCGTATTCTTTTGCTCGCGCTCAGCGCCCGCGGAGCCAGCCGACGAGGAACAGCGCCAGCGCCGGGGCCAGGAACCACGGGTAGCGCTCCTTCGGTTGCGGCACCTGATCTTCGCCGAGGATGACGCGCGGCTTTTGCCCCTCAACGTGGTTCAGAAAGAACTCCCCGAGCCGCGGCGCGCCGGTTCGGGCCGATTCGTAGCGCCCCTGCGTTTCGCCCGCGATAAGTTTCAGGGGCTTATCTTCGGCGTCTTCGAGCTTGGTGTTGAAATCGAGGGCATCGGGATCGGGAAACGTGGGGACCGTCGGGTTGCCAACGCCGACCGTGTACACCGGGATGTTCGCAGTGCGGGCCGCGTTCGCGCCTTTGACCCATTCCCGGTCGCCCTCTTCCGGGTCGTCGCCATCGGAGATGAGGAAGATGTCTTGCGCCCCCTTGAACCGGGCGTCGTGCGTTCCGACGGCCGCGACCAGCGCCGAGCCGAACCGCGTGCCGGAGGTCAGGTCCGGGTCCGCGCCGGCCTTGCACTCGGGCGGCGGGTACTGCCCGTCGATGGCTTCCAGCACCGCTCTCGCGTGCTTGTAGTCAGTGGTGAGCGGGCACAGCACCTTGGGCCGCGATGCGAACACCACCACCCCGACCCGGTGCCCGCCCCGCCGCGCCATCGCGCCGAGGAGGTCGAGCGCACCGGCCCGCGCCCCTTCCCAGCGCGTCTTGGCTTGCGGGCTGTCCATGTCTTCGGCGAGCATGGAGCGGCTCAGGTCGATCACGATGACCACGTCGCGCCCGATCGCGATTCCCGGTTCATCGCTCTTGCCCCACCGCGGCCCGGCGACCCCGAGAATGAGTAGCCCCCAGGCGAGCGGGTACGCCAGCCCGAGCCAGCGACGGGTCGGGCGCGCGTGCGTGAGCAGCCCGGCGACGGCCGCGGGGCGCCCGATGCTCGCGATGGCCCGCTTCCGGCGGCGCGCGGCGAACCGGTTCAAGAGCCCGAGCAACGGGAGCAGGAGCAGGAGCCACAGCGCGAAGGGGCGCGCGAACCGCACGGCCGCAACGAACTCGCGCCCGTCGGTCAGCAACCCGCCCAGCCCGGAAGACGCCGCGAAGACACAAAACACGTTGCACACAGTAAGGAGGAAGGAGGAACTTCACGCAAATGCGCCAAGACCGAAACAGCAGCCCCTGTCGCCTTTTGGCGAACCCCGTCCGCAAGGGCGGGGGTGCCACGTTTTCAGCTCTCACGTTACGGCGCGCCAGAGGGTGCGGTCGAGCACGTGTGCCGTCAACAGTAAGACGAGCGCCGCCCCGGCGAACCACACGTAGTCCTCGAAGTACTTACGGTAGATCGGGGCCGCCTCCGGTCCTTTCTCCAGTTCGCCGATCTCGTGGTACGCGGCCAGCAGCTCGGCCCCGCTCGTCGCGTGGAACGACTTGCCGCCGGTCATGTCGGCCACGTCCTTGAGGGACTGGCGCCCGGCGATCCGTTGCGAGACCGCCTCGGGAGGTGCGCCGGGGGGCGGGTCGCCGCCCGCGTCGATGGTGTAGACCTTGATGTTCAGGTTCGCGGCGAGTTGCGCGGCCTCGCGCGGCTTCAGGGTGCGGTCGATGCCCGGGCGCCGGGCGTCCGGCACGTCTTCCTTGAACACGTTGTGCTCGCCGTCGCTGAGCAGGATGAGCACCCGCGCCTGTTTCGGGTTCTCGACGGCGTCCAGGCGGAGGACCGCTTCCGCGAGCGCGTCCCCGATGTTGGTCCCGGCGTCCAGCCCCTCTTTCGGTTTCAGCCCGTCCGCGACCTTGAACAGCACCGAGTGGTTGAGGGTGGCCGGGCACGCGGTTTCGGGCACCGCGGCGAACACGACGAGGCCCACGGAGTCGCCGGGCCGGGGTTTGAATGGGGTTCCGTCCGGCGCGTCGCCCCCGGCGAGGAACAGTTTGAGTGCCCGCCGGGCGGCTTCGAGGCGCGAGACCGGCGGGCTGCCGGGGTTCCAGGGAACGTCTTCCGCGCCCATGCTGCCGCTCACGTCGAGGGCCATGACGATCGCGATGCCCTCGGCGGGCAGTTGCGTTCGGGTGTCGGGCCGGCGCGGCCCCGCACAGGCGATCACGAGGCCCAGGCACGTGAGCCCGCGGAGGATCGGGCTGCCCCAGTCCGCCAGGGCCGCCCGTGCCCCCGTGCGGGCACCGAACCGGCTCAGGTCGCTGAACCGCATCGCGGGGCGCGGGCGCCGGCGCCACCACCACGCGACCAGCAGCGCGAGCGGCGCCAGCCACAGGAAGCCCGGGTTCGCAAACGACAGCGCGCTGACCATACCTCCAGAATGCACGAAGCGCGGCACCGAAGCAAGGCGCTCGCGCACCCGCTAATATGAGCGGTGCGCCCCGGGGGAAGGAGTTGCCGTGAGCGGGCACGGGATCTGAACCCGGAACCGTTGAGGTTGAGACGAACCGCGCCGGGGTGAGTGCTGCGGGCTTGGAGAAGGATAATGCGGGTTCATTGCTGACGGTTTTCGAATCTAGGAGGGGTCGTATCCTACCGGCATGAACAAGGCACGAACCTTCGTCCGCGTCCTCAGCGACGAGGAGCGGCGGGCTCTGGAGAAGGGCCGGAAGTCGGCCGACGCA
>DASWYH010000239.1:0-5785 GCA_036405095.1 Gemmata sp.
GGCTATGAAGTCCTGATCCGCGTGGGTGGCGTTGGTCAGCTCGATGTCCGGCCCGTCACCGTCGGCAGTCTGGATGAAGTCGTTACCGCCGAAGTGGTCGCGGCCCTCGATAAACGATCGCCACGGCCCCGGCGTCGCAGCGGCAGACCGTGCGGCGATCTCAGCCAGTTCCGCATCGGACATCGGCGTACCTTCCGGTGGCCGAACTTGGAATTGGTTTGCGCCGATGAGAACTGCTCTCATTGCGCGGCGCGCAAACTAACACGGCACCCATAGGCCCCGTGTTGGTTTGCGCGCCGCGCAAACCAACACGGGAACAGGGAACTTGCGCGACTCGCCCGATTCTCGTACGGCGCGAACCCCGCGTCAAGCGCCTTCCGCTCGCCGAACATAAAGCTCACCTGCGCCGCCATCATACAGTGAGCATCACAACTATGGCCGATGGCGGTGTCAGGTGCAGCGCCGGGTTCGGCGCGCCTCTGCTGCTATATTTTGGTGTCGATGGTGGTCAACTCCCACGCATGCCCACACCCAGAACAGGTGCAGTCCAACCGGAACCAGTTGAAGAAGTCCGCAAGGGGGAACGACGGGTTCTCCTCCCAGTCCTCGATCCGATCGTCGTGGTAGGTGACGGTCGCCACCCCTCTGACTACCTGCCCCTGACAGTGGGGGCAGGCGGCTGGCGTCGGCTCGCCCTCCCCGCGGTAGGCGGCGCAACCGAACTCCAACCCGTCCCGCATCTTGAACTCGCCGCCTTCGCCGTGGATGTCGGTGTCCAAGAAGCCGGTCACCCGAGCACAGTCGGCACACCTGAAGCTGAACGGGCTGACCATGAACTCAGACCCCTCGAACCCCGTCTTGAGGTCGCCGAGCGGGTGACCGAGGATTGTGCCTCGCTCTGACCCGCACGCGCACCGCAGCCGCCAAGTGACCTCGTCACCGCTCTCCGACACCAGCACCGGCCGAAGTTCGCTGAGGGAGCGTGGGGGAGTCCGCCGGAGATACTCGTCGATATCCACTCGTGCCCCTCGGGTTGCCGAACAAATAGCTCACCGGCCGCGCACGAAGCGAACCGGCCTGGAAACAACGCCGATCTCGCGGTCCGGTGCAGCGCCCGGTTCGGCGCCGACACGGTTCTTCGACCCGCGCATCCCACCCTTGCGCTTCTGCTTCGCCACCGTAGCGTATCCGCAGGGCCCGCGCCACCGGAGCGCCTCTGCGGAGCGCGAGCGACACCACCGGTTGAGTGCGGCCGCCGCATCGCGCCACACGGGCTGCCGCGGCACCCGCCACCTCATGCGACACAACCGTCTCTCGCACCGCGGATCATCCGTTCGCTCACACGCGACACGGCTTCCGCCGCCGCGTCCTCTCTGGGCCGAACAATAAGCTCACCGGCCGCGCACAGAGCGACCCGGTGCTGGAAACAACGTGGATCTCGCGGTCCGGTGCAGCGCCCGGTTCGGCGGCGACTCGGTTCCTCGACTGCGCACACCATTCCGTGCTTCTGCTGCGCCACCGTTGCGGTTCTGCAGTGCCCGCGCCACCGTGCCGATATGAGGCGTGAGGGACACCACCGCGTGAGTGCGCCCCGGACCACCACTGGGGACGCCACAGAACCGACCCAGCGCACCCGATACCGCCGTCTGCCGCACTGCGGATCAATCGTTCGCTCACACGCGACACGGTTCCCGGCGCCGCGCCCTCGCTGGCCGAACAACAAGCTCACCGGCCGCGCACGCCGCGACACGGTACTGGAAACAACGCGGATCCCGCGGTCCGGTGCAGCGCCCGGTTCGGCGTCTGAGGGCCTCAGTCCTCCCACAGTTTGCACCGCACCACACGCTCGTCCGGCCCGAGGAGAACCGACAACCACTCGCTGTCCGTCGCCGGGATCGGGAACGGCGGGCGGTTGGGGCCGAGTTGGTAGGCCAGCCGGTCCGGCTCCTCCCACATCGGTGGCCCGAGCAACTCAACGACCTCACCGCGGGTCCTGCCGACCAGTGCATCTCGCGCCAAGAATCGGGCGGCCATGTCGTGACGCACCCCGTCCACCATCCGCGACTCGTCCAGCCACAGATCGCGGTCGAACGATCTGCCAGGATACCACACCTGCCAGATGAGCGCCACCACGCCGGCCAACCCGATAGCGCTGGCGGCAACCCGGGTGCAGTGCTTTCGTGACGCGGTCACCGCTAGACGCCCTCCGCCCGCCGAACAATAAGCTCACCGGCCGCGCACATCCCGATCGGTACTGGAAACAGCGCCGATCTCGCGGTCCGGTGCAGCGCCCGGTTCGGCGGCGACACGGTTCCTGGGCCCGCGCCCGCCCGCGCGTCTGCTCCGCCACCGTTGCGCATCCGCAGAGCCCGCGCCACCGCCACGCCTCTGCGGAGCGTGAGCGATACCACCCCGTGAGTGCGGCCACCGCAGCGGGCCACACGGGCCGCGACACCCGCTACCTCACGCGGCACAACCGCCTCTCGCTCCGCGGATCGACCGTGGGCTCACACGCGACACGGTTCCCGCCGGCGCCCCCTCGTCTTGCCGAACAATGAGCTCACCTGCACCGCCATCACCGGATGAGCGATGCGTCCCGAATCAGCCGGCGGTGTCAGGTGCAGCGCCGGGTTCGGCGTCTTACCACCCGCGTTGACGCCTGACCTGTGCAAACACCGCGACCTCCTGCTCCCAAACCCGCACCAGCGACTCGGCCTCGTCGAGTGGTATGGCGATCTCACGCTCGAAGCCACCATCACCGAACAACCACTGGTGGGTGAAGACCACCCGGTCGGGGTGGAACGCCAGCCACACCTCGTTCTTTGACCAACTCGTCGGTCCGCCGGCTGTCGGCTCGTTGCGGGACCGGGCAATAAGGGCGAGTATCTCGTCCGCGTGCCCCTGCGTATCGCGTAGGAACCCCACACGCAACCACGCTTCGGGGCCGTCTGCGTCGAACGCGGGGCAGATGCTGCCCGCCACCTCGACCGCCCGGAGTTGCATCCGCCGCGCCCTCCGGGTGCCGAACAATAAGCTCACCTGCACCGCCCGTCCCGATGAGCGGTGCGCTCCGAATCAGCCGGCGGTGTCAGGTGCAGCGCCGGCTTTGGCGTCTTGCTCACGACCCCAGGTGACCTGAAGCCATCCAGAGTACCGCAGTTCCGTGGGCTGCTCGAACACTTGATGCACCAGCGCCGACAGCTCCACGCGATACCTCGCCCCATCCCGCTGCAAGAACCGGATGCGGACAGCGCTCACGTCCCGCGCCTCCCACGCGTCGAACGTGAAGTACACCTCGCCGTGCTCCGAGTGGTACGGCTCCTTGAGGGCGAAGTCCAGCCCGGTGAAGTCGTCCATCGCCGGGAGCGGGACTGGCTCGAACTCGGCGTACAGCGTGGCCCCGTTCGGGAAGTCGCTACAGTCGCCCTCCGCGACCGGCGGTTCCGTGAACGGCTCGCTCGCGGCGATGAAGAAGTACCACCCGGCCCGCGTCGGCTCGTCGTCTGTGGTGACCGGGTACATCCTCGCGGTGTGTGCCGCCATCCGGTAGCCGGGGAACGACATCGTGCCGAGGCTGTCCACCCGCGAAGCCCTCCGCCGCCGAACATAAAGCTCACCGGCCCGGCCGCGACGCCAGGCCGCGGCACGCCCCCCCCCCGGAGAGGCACGAGAAACAAACTACGTGGCCGGGTCCGGTGCAGCGCCGGGTTCGGCGTCTTGGGCGCTGCCAACCACCTCGACCTCCCCGAACCTCGCCACCCACGGGTACCCCGCCAGGATCGTGCCCTCGGGGTGCCGGAAGTCGTACCGGTGGTCCCGGCGGACGGCCCCCGGCCCGACCTTGAAGGCGGCCGAGCTGGACGACTCGACCCGCCAGTCGCTGGCGTCCGCGCGGGTGAGGATTGAACACACCAAACCGCGGTACCGCTCCGGACCATCGACGACCGGCCCTTGCAACCCGTACCGGATGTGCCCGTCCTCAAGCCAGCCCTCGACCCGGAACACGAACGGTGTCGGGTCGGCGATGAACTCGGAGGCGGCATCCGGGCCGACTTGGCACACGAGGTCGTCCCACGGGGTGACACGGACTAGCGCCCCGACCGTCGCCAGCGCCGCCACCGGTGCGCCCTCCGCCGAACAATAAGCTCACCTGCACCGCCATGATCCAGTGAGCATCATAACCGTGGTTGATGGCGGTGTCAGGTGCAGCGCCGGGTTCGGCCTCGGCGCGGGCGAACGCCTGCTCACTTGGCGCTGATCAACCTTACCAGCCCGTCCGCTTCGGCCCGAGTGAACGCCCCAGTAATCATCACCCGCTCGGTGATCGGGGCCAGCACGGCTGGCGCGCTGACCACGCGACCACCCAGGAGGATCGCGAACCGCTTCTCGCGACGCTCCTCGGTGAGTGCAGCCATCTTCTTCGACCCTTCGGCCGTGAAGACCAGTTCGACAACTGGATCGGGCTCACGGCTCTCCGTAACGACCCGCGCCTCCGAAACGTCCGCCACAGTAATGTCGGCGGCTCGGTGGAGGTAGATCCGCACCTCCCCCCAGCCCGGCACGGGCGCCTCGGTGAGCCCCTCCCCGGGCTCCATCTCCGCGCGACGGAACTCCAGTGCGGCCTTCGGCTGCTCGGCGAGTTTCTCCGACTCTCGTGAGCAGGACGCGGCGAGCAGTGCGGCAACGGGTACGATAACGGCAACCAACCGGCGGGACGGCCGCATCGGTAGAACTCCTCGCAGTGTACCTTCGCGCTTCAAGTAGGCTTCCGGTGCCGAACAACGAGCTCACCTGCACCGCCATGATGCAGGACGTGACGCGCTCCAAATCAGCGGGCGGTGTCAGGTGCAGCGCCGGGTTCGGCTCGATGCTACTCCTTGACGAGCACCAAGTCCACCACCCAGCAGCCGCGAACGTGCGGATCGGGGCTGCGGCAGTGGGCCAGAATCTCTTCGCTGTCGCACCCGGCGTCTTGGAGTGCATCCGCGAGGATCGGCATCGCGGAGAAGTCGCGGTTGTCGTACATCCCTTGTGCCAGCACGCGGGCGGTGTCGGTGCGCCATGATGGAGAGAAGGTGATGGGGTGGAATGGGTTGCCGAAGATGTCCCTCACCAGACCGGACTGCCCGAAGCGCTCGTGGCGCCACGTCGCACTGAGTTGGTAGTCGCTCGTGTCGTCGTTACGGATGTCGTCGGGGAGGAGAACTTGCGCGGCCGATCTTGCGGCCAAGCACCCCTGGGGCACCGAGTACTCATCTTTCGTGGACACGTCGGGGACATACGCAGCGGCCCGGACGGCGCGGAGTGCGTAGCGCTCGGCGGAACCCGCCCTGCGTGACTGTTCGGGGCGCAACTGCCGTTGGAGCCTCATCTCGGGCATCACGGCGCTAGACCCATCGCAACAGGCGCCGGCCAGAAGGAGCAGGGGCCGTGCGCCGTCGTCTATCCGAGCCCAGATGCGCAAACAGCAAGCGACGGCGAAAAGTCGCAACTTGCGTTGCGTGCCGGCACGTCCAAGGGCCTCAAGCATCGCTTCGGGATCGTCGCAGGCCAACCATTCCGCTTCGGTCACGATGTGCCCTCTGCGGCCGAACATAAAGCTCACCGGCCGCGCACAGAGCGAACCGGTACTGGAAACAACGTGGATCTCGCGGTCCGGTGCAGCGCCCGGTTCGGCGGCGACGCGGTTCCTCGATACGCGCACGCCCGCGCGTCTGCTTCGCCACCGTCGCGTATCCGCAGCGCCCCAGCCAGCGCCGCGCATCCGCAGAGCCCGCGCCACCGT
>DASWYH010000240.1:0-1612 GCA_036405095.1 Gemmata sp.
CGGTTCTCACCGCTCCCCCAGAAGTTGGGGAGCGGTGAGAACCGGGCTCGCCTCGGAACCATGAACCGGTGTGTGGCGCGGACCCGAACACCGGCGCCACACCTCGCCCCGCCAAGCGGGGAGAGGTCGCAAGCTTCCGTCCTCGGAAGCTTGCGGGTGAGGGGAACAACCGACACGAGCACACCACGCACGCCCAACCCGAAGCGACCGTGTGCGAACGGAAATCGGCCCCGCGGTTCGTCGCCCCACCACCACACGCGCGGATTTCAAGCCCCGAGTCGCGGCACAGGCCCACCGACGGTGAGGAGTTTGCGCGCCGGGGAATGGCCCGGGGGCGCGAGTCTGCGGGCGAGCCCGGGGTGACCGACCACAGGGGGCGAAGCCTGCCCTAGTTGGCCGCGCCGATGCACCAGAGGTGCTTGGCCCCGCGGATGAAGATCTGCCCATCCGAAAACGCCGGCGACGCGAACACCGGCTCGCCCAGTGCGTTCTTCGACAGCACCTCGAACTCCGCGCCCGCTTTCAGCACGAACGTGGTCCCCTCGTCCGAGGTGAGGTAGATGCGCCCGTCCGCGGCCACCGCCGAGGCGTGGTGCTTCTTCCCGCTCAACCGCTCCTTCCAGAGCATCTTGCCGGTCTTCACGTCCCAACAACTCGCCACCCCGGCGTCATCGACCAGGAACAGCTTGCCCTCGTGCGCGACCGGCGAGGGCACGTACCCGCCTTCGCCCTTTTTCGACCACAAGATGTGCGTCTTGGTGACGTTCCCGGTCCCGCTCGGGTCGATCGCCATGACCCAGTGCTGCGGGAACCCGGCGGTCAGCAGCAGCACCCCGTTGTGCAGCACCACGCTCGAAACGAACTGCTCGGTGGGGCCGTCCACGAGCCACAGCTGCTTCCCGGTGTCGGGGTCGTAGCTCGCCACGCACTTGCTCCCGGTGAGCACCAGTTGCTTCTTCCCGGCGGCCTCGACCACCACCGGCGGGCAGTACGAGCGGAGCTTGTTGGGGCGGTCCGCGCGCCACCTCTCGGCGCCGGTCTTCTTGTCGAACCCGACGATGTAGGCGCTCTTGCCCTTGGGCGCGTCCTGGTCGCCGTTCACGATGACGAGGTCGCCGTACAGCACCGGCGGGCTACAGAACCCGTGGACCGAGTGGAACTCGCCGGGGCTCTTCTCCCAAACCAGTTTCCCGTCATAATCGTAGCAGTAGACCCGCATCTGGGGTTTGTCGAGGAACGTGATGTAGACGCGCTCGCCGTCGCACGCGGGCGTCGAACTGGCCCAGGTGTTCTCCCCGTGCTTCCGTTCGAGCTCCGAGGTGACGGCGGTCTTCTGCCACAGGAGTTTACCGGTCGCGCGGTCGGCGCAGTACAGCACCCGGGCCTTGTCGGCCTCGACGCACCCGGCAACGAACACCTTGCCCTTGCTCACCACCGGGGACGAGTGCCCGGTGCCGGGCAGTTCGAGCTTCCATTTGATGTTGTCCTTCGCGGTCCAGGTGAGCGGGAACCCTTTGTCGGTCACCGTTCCGTCGTTGCGCGGGCCGCGCCAGCCGGGCCAGTCCTCGGCACCGGCGACAGCAGAAAGGGCCAACAGCACGAGGCCAGCGAG
>DASWYH010000241.1:0-5492 GCA_036405095.1 Gemmata sp.
GTTCCCGCGTCGGGGCGGCCGGTTGTACCGGCTGCGCGGGCCGGTGAAGCCGGGGGGAGCAGGCGCTCCAGCTGCGCCTTCGCGACCGAGCCGGTTTCCGAGCCCACCCCGCAGAAGGTCCACCGCACGACGCCCGCGCCGTCGAGGAGCGCGAACCGGGGCACCGATTCGACCCCGTATGCGGCCCCCGCTTGCGTGCCATCGTACACGGGAACGGACAGCTTCAACTGCTCGCGCACCTTCGCGCCCGCACCGGGTCCGGCCCACACCGCGAGCGGCACAACGGCCGCTTTCGTGCCGCACCGCTCGTGCAGCGCGTCGGCGATCGCGAGCGCGCGGGCGGTGGTTTCGCTGCCCGGTTTGAAGAACACCAGCAGCACGGGCGCCCCGCGGCGCTCGGACAGCCGGAACGCGTCCGCCGAGAAGTCCGGCGCGGTCTGGTTCGGTTCGGGCCACGCGCTCCCCTTTTTGGGGGCGGCCGCGAGCGGGGCCGCGGCGACCGACTCGCCCCGGACCGCGGCGGCGACCTGCCGGCGCACGGCGACCACCGCTTCACGGTACGGGCTCGACGCGTCCGCCGATTCGAGGTACCCGTCGAGCTGTTTGCCCTTCGCCTCGAAGAACCGGGGGCCGTGCCGGACCGCGTCGGCGAGGAACGGGGCCAGGTCCGCGCTGGTGGCGACCGCCGTTTCGATGTCGCGCCGGTAGCGGTCGAACGTGCGCCCGATGACCCGGGTCTGCTCCTTCAGTTCGTACCTCACCTCCACCCAGGCCGCGAGCTCGGGCGCGACCCCGTCGCGGTGCTTGATGACGCGGTGGACCTTGCGCGCGGTGCCGTCGGTGGACACCCACACCGCATCGGCCCGGTGCCACGCGCTCTTGCCGCCGATCGGTTTCGCCCAGTTCGGGTGCTGCTGGTTCATGACCAGGGCCGTGCACCGCTCGCCGGTGACGGGGTCGGTGCCCTGAACCTGCCACACTTCCGCCGGGCGGGTCGGGTCGGTTGAAGCGACCGCCCACGGCTTGTCCGGGTCGCCCCGCGGTGCCCGGGGGGGGAACATTCCGAACTCGAACGGGCTGAACGCATCGAGGCGCATCGGCGGCAGCGCCCGGGCGGGGGTTCTCGCGTCCAACACGAACGGCCGCGGCCCGGTCGGGTGCAGGTGGTGCGCGGCGCCGTCGGCGTGGACCCGCACCAGGTCGAGCCGCGCCGCCGGCGGGGCCGCTTTCGCGACCGTTCCCCCGGTGACCGCGCCCACCGCCCCGGCGACCGCGTCGTCGGTGTGCCGGATCGTGGTCAGGACCGCGACGTCCGTCCACGCGTCGGCCTTTTCCAGAACCAGCACACGGATTTCGAGCTTCTGGGACCGGCGGAACCGCGCCCCGGGGCGCTCGACGGCTTCTTCGATGGTGCCGACGAACGTCAACTCGGTGCCGGCTTGCAGCCCCGGGGGGGCGGCCGGCGCGGCGGGGCACAGGAGGGCAAGGGTGAGCAGTCCAGCGTCCACGTCGGCGCCTCGGGCCGTGTTGCGGGATCGGGCGACACGGGGAAGGGCTTATAGCGGCCCCGCGGGCGGTTGCAACGCCAACCGGAAAGTGGAGAAGGTAGCCGGATTGCGTGGGGGCCGCGTGGGTGATAAGGTATCCTCAATCTGAGCCGGTCGGGACGCGCTCCGAAACTCCCACCCAACCCAGTCACGCTGGCGCTATGTCAGTCAACCTCGACGCATCGGGAATCGGCCAGTTGGCCATCCGCCTCGGCCTCGTCGGCGCCGAGCACGTGCGCGACGGGCTCGACGAACTGGGCTCCAAAACCGGGCCGGCCGTTGATCTGGTGCGGCTGCTCGAGCGCAAGCGGCACCTGACCCCGTGGCAGGGCAACAAGCTGCTCAAGGGCGACCTCGACGGCTACTTCCTGGGCGGCTACCGGTTGCTGTACAAGATCGCGTCGGGCAGCTTCGGCCGCGTGTACCGCGGGGACGAGCCCCGCACCGGGCAGGTGGTCGCGGTCAAAGTGCTCCGCAACAAGTGGACCCAGGACAAGCAGAAGGTCGACCTCTTCTTGCGCGAGGGGAAGCTCGGGCTCAGCATCCGGCACCCGAACATCGTGTCCGTCCTCGCGGTCAACCAGGACGCGAAGACCGGTCAGTATTTCATCGTGATGGAGTTCGTCGAGGGCGGGAACCTGCGCGACCTGCTCCAGGCCCGCAAGAAGCTGGGCGCCGACGAGTCGCTCCGGATCATGGAAGAGTGCGCCCAGGGGCTCGCGTACTCGAACGCCCGCGGCCTCACGCACCGCGACATCAAGCCCACGAACATCCTGATCGCGGTGGCCACGGGGCAGGCCAAGCTGGTGGACTTCGGCCTCGCCGAGATCACCGAGAACTCGTCCGTTCACTTGCAGCGCCAGGACGAGCGCGACGAGGACGTGGCCGTGGACCGCACGGTCGATTACGCCGGGCTGGAGAAGGCGACCAGCCAGAAGCCCGGGGACGTGCGGAGCGACATCTACTTCCTCGGGTCGGTGCTGTACGAGTGCCTCACCGGGCAGCCGCTCATGCCGGTGACGAAGGACCGGCAGACCCGGATGCAGGCCCGGCGCTACATGGAGGTCGAGGAGACGCTGCGGGCCAACGGGCCGAACCTGGGGGTGCCGGTGCCGGTCATGCGGCTGCTCGCCAAGATGGTCGCGTTCGAGCCGACCGAGCGGTTCCAGAACCCGACGCTGCTGGTCGAGGCGATCCAGGCGTGCCGGGCCGACCTCGCGGGCGGGGGCGCGGCGCGCGGGCCGACCGGACCGAAAACGCTGTTCGTGGTGGAGCAGAACCAGAAGCTCCAGGACACGTTCCGCGACAAGTTCAAGGCCGAAGGGTACCGGGTGGTGCTGACCATCGACCCCGGGCAGGCGGTCCGGCGCTACCAGCAGCAGGCGTACCACGCGCTCATCATCGATGCGCGCACGGTGGGCCGCGAGGGGGTGGTCGCGTTCAACGACGTCCTCCGCGCGGCCGACAACACCGGAATGGAAGTCGCCGCGGTGCTGATCCTGGGCGAGGACCAGGCCACCTGGAAGGCGAGCGCCCGCACCCACACGCACGGCGCGGTCCTCACCGACCCCGGCGTCACGATGAAGCAGCTGTTACGCACGCTGGGCGAACTGGCCCCGGGCGCGTCGGCCGGGGAGTAGGCCCGGCGGGGGCGCCCGGGGTCACTTCGCGAGCGCCTTCTGCACCTCGGCGGTCCACAACTCGTACCCCTTCGGGGTCATGTGCAGCCCGTCCTTCACGAACAGTTCCGGGACCGGCTTCCCGTCGGCCCCGAGCATCAGGGGCACCACGTCCACGAACACGAGCCCCTTCTCGCTCCCGCAGTAGGCGCGCACGAGCGCGTTCGCCCTCGTTTGTGTCTCGAACAGTTTCCACCGGGCGGGGCTCGGTTTCACCGCGATGAACAGCACCCGACACTCGGGGTTCCCCTTTCGTACCGTTGTTACGAACGCCTTGAAGTCCGCGAGCACCTGGTCGGGCTTGATACCCTTTGCGATGTCGTTGTCGCCGGCGTAGAACACGATCGTTGCCGGCTTGTGCGGGTTCAACAGGCGGGGTGCGAAGTGCGTGTTGTCGGCGATCACGGAGCCGCCGAACCCCACGTTGACGTAACCGGCGCCGGGGAAGGACTTCTTCACGTCCCAGCCGACGATACTGGAGCTGCCCGCGAAGAGCACGCCGCCCGGCGGCGGTGAATGCGCGGTCAGGCGCTTCTCGTGTGCGCGAATGTTCTTTTCCCACCTGGCGAACGGATCGACCACGCGGGGCGGCGGCGCGACCGGCAGGTCTGCGGCAGCGGCCGAAACGAGGAGCAGCGCGAACATCGGCGGGTTCCAGTGGGGAGGGACCGCCCCAGCATACCGGACCGCGCCCGTAACCGCTACAATTACCGGCACCCCACACCGCCCCGGCACCCGATTAACCCGCACAGCACCCCGTGCTTTTTCTTTGGCACCCCGGAGGGCTCTTCGGGCGCAGCACGTGGGCGAAAGCTCGGTGCCTCAAAGTGGCGCACAATCCCCAACCGCGTAGTTCCTAATTGGTCAGCATCAAGGCACCGTCAAGATCTTAAGGCCAGTGACCAATGACCAATGACTACCGTGCAACAAGGACCCTCTCCGTGCCACCCGAAGACCAGACCGTTATCGAGTTCGACGTTCGCACCGACGAGATGCTCGTCAACATGGGGCCGCAGCACCCGAGCACCCACGGGGTGCTGCGGCTCGTGCTCCGCACCGACGGCGAGGTCATTTCGGAGGTGACCCCGCACCTCGGTTACCTGCACCGGTGCGCGGAGAAGGTCGGCGAGAACGTCACACCGATCCAGTTCATCCCGTACACGGACCGGATGGACTACCTCGCCGCGATGAACATGAACCTCGGGTTCTCGCTCGCGGTCGAGAGGCTGTGCGGGCTGAAGGTGCCCGAAAAGGCGCAGGTCATCCGCGTGCTGATTTGCGAGCTGAACCGGATCGCGTCCCACCTCGTCGGGATGGGCGCGTACGGGCTCGACCTGGGCACGTTCAGTCCCTTCCTCTACGCCTTCCGCGAGCGCGAACACATTCTCGACCTCTTCGAGGAGGTGTGCGGCGCCCGACTGACCTACAGCTACCTGACGATCGGCGGGGCACACGACGACCTGCCCGCGGGCTTCACGGAGCGGGTGCGGAAGTTCCTGGCGTACTTCAAGCCGCGCATCCCGGAGTACCACGCGCTGCTCACGGACAACCACATTTTCGTGAAGCGCACGTGTGGCATCGGCGTTCTCACGAAAGAAATGGCGCTCGGTTACGGTTGCACCGGCCCGGTGCTGCGGGCGTCGCTCGACCGCACCAAGGGCGATCCCGACTGGGATCTGCGTAAGACCGAACCGTATTCGGGCTACGAGCGGTATCAGTTCGAGGTGCCGCAACCGCCGTTCACCCGCGCCCCGGCGGGGGCCGTCATCGGCGACTGCTGGCACCGGTTCTACGTGCGGATGCTGGAGGTCGTGGAGGCCATCAAGCTCGTCGAGCAGGCCGCGACCCATTACGACGCGCTCCATGCGGAAGCCGAGCGCGTGAAGGGCGAGTTCGCGGCCCGCAAGCCGACCCTTTCACCCGACGAGGCGAAGCTGGACGACGCGAAACTCGCGGACCTGATGCGGACCAGGTACGCGCACCGGGTCGAACCGCCGCGCCACCTCTCACCGGGTGAGTGCTACGTCGAGACCGAGTGCCCGCGGGGGCAGATGGGGTTCCACGTCGTCGGTCGGCCGGCCAAGGAGAACGTGCCGCTCCGCGTGCGGGCGCGGTCGAGCTGCTTCGCGAACCTGAGTGTGACGGGCGAGCTGTGTAAAGGGTGCCTGGTCGCCGATGTTCCGGCTATCGTGGGCAGTATCGACGTGGTGATGGGGGAGATCGATCGATGACGCGCCGCCGGCTGAGCGCGCCCTTCGCGCTCCTC
>DASWYH010000242.1:0-3246 GCA_036405095.1 Gemmata sp.
CGCCGCGTTCGTGGCGCCGGCGGGCTGCGAGACGGGGAGTTCGGTGGGGGCCGCGTCTGCCATTGGGAACCTCCAAACAGCAATTCCGCGCCAGGGGATGGAGTTCGACCGGAATTATCCGGATTATTCGCAAAAGGTGAATCGGCCTTTTTTGAGAAGTGATCAGCGGAGCAAAAGCGCGGCGTACTGTGTGGCGCAAGCGGGGGGCAAGCCGAAGGCGGAAATGAGGCGCGCGACGAGCGCGGGACGCGCCACGCCCTCGGGCGCCACCGCGTCGAACGGGGCCAGCAACTCGAACGCCAGCCGGTCCGCGGCTCGTTCGGCTTCGTGTGCCCGTTCGTCAGTAACGCGGCCCCACGTGTCGCGCTCAAGGAAGTGCGCGTGTGCCCCGAGGGGGACGTTCCGGAGCGCGCCCGCGAGCCGTTCGGTGAACGTGGCCGGGCGGTCGCCGTCCAACACTTCGAGGATGGACGGGCCGAACCGGACGACCGCGGCGCGGCGCGGTTGGCGGTAGTCGTGGAGGAAGTGGGCGAGTTCGTGTGCGAAGGTGAAGCGGAGTTGGTCCGGGGCGTCGTTCGGGTCGATGAGGACCAAGCCGCGCTCGCGGAACGCTCCGAAGCACCCGTGCAGGGCGCGGTCAATTGGAGGTGCGGTGGCGGGGATTCCTTCCCGCTGGAAGCGTTCTGCGGCGCTCGCGAGCGTTAATCCCGCGACCTCTTGAACTTCTAAATCCGTGAGCCAGCACGCGACCGTGCGCAGGTCGCGCGGGAAGGGCGGTGGGTCGCCGACCTCGGCCCAGAACCGCCCCGCGAGTTCCGTTACCCACACCTTGGGGCGCGTGATCACGGCGCGTCGCCCCGGTCGCGCGCGGCCAAAACGGCCCCGGCGGACTCGACCGCGCGCGGGGGCGAACGCAGGCTCGTCGGGGCTGCTTTGGCGGCTTCGGCGAGCACCGTTTTGTTGAGGCCGAACTTGGTCGCAATGGCGGTCACATCTTCGCGGAACGTCGCGCTCGAATCGAGCCGCGGCGCCCGGCACAGGCGCACCTGGGCGAGCGCGGTTGCCGCACAACCCAAACGCGCCGCGAGTGCCGCGTCGTCGAGCTTTTCGCGGTCCGCGTAGGTCCGCAGCCGGAACCCAAGGAAGAACGCTTCGTTCGAGGCCCGCTCCGCGAGCCGATCAAGCGGGAACGTTTTCATGGCCGGTCTCCCACGGCGCGACGGAGCCGCGCCTTGATGGTGTCCTTGAGGCGTTTTACGGCGCGGGCGGCGTCGGGCTGTTGCGGGTCGAGGTCGAGCGCCCGGGCGAACGCGGCGGTGTCCCGCACGCCATCGCGGAGCAACTCAAACGCGCGCTGCTCCGCGGGCGCGAAGGCCGCGATTTCCGCAGCGAGCAAAGGGTGTGCCCAACTCGGCTCGTCGTCCGCCGTGCGGTTGTTCCGCGGAGCGGGTAACTCCGCGACAAAATCGATCGGAACTTCGCGCCGCCTCCGCCGGGTGTCGCGCTCGGTGGCGGTGCTGAGCTTCTTTCGCGCCGCCATCCGGAGGAACGCACACACGGGGAGTTGTTCGGGATCGTACCCTTCGGGCTCCTGAACCAGTTTCAGGATCAAATCGCTCGCGACGCTGACGAGCAGGTCTTCCGCAACGTGTGGGTAACTGCGGGTCAGGTGCGCGCAGAGCGGGCCATAGAACGCCTCGGCAAACGCGCTAATGGCAGTTGAGTCGGTGCTGAAAAGTGCGACGTGCAGCAGCCGCCCTTCATCTTCTTCCGGCCATTGGGGTGTTTGGGACATCATCGCCTCCTTTCACACAGACCCTAACTCAACCGTTCGCGCGCGCCGATGTCGGTTGTTTCTTTTCGGTGTGTGCAGGCCCACAGGGCGGGAGCCCTGTGCTACACCCGGCGACCCCTCCGGGGTGCCAAGACCAGAAGCAATGTCCTGCGGGATGCGAAGACCAAAGGTGGTGCTCAGATATGCGGCCGCGTTTTTGGACCCGGTAAGATGCGCAAACGCGCCCTCCGCCCAGGTTCGCCACGTTTCGCCTTTCGCGCTTCTACTTCAACAAATCTCGAAAAAAGCCCCGAACTCGTATGGGGCTTTGCGGCGATTATTCCGATTAGTCATGACAAACTCTCGTTCCCACAGAGGGCGTCATGAGCGCATCACTTCCGACCGTTGTTTCGGGCGTTCGACTCGGCTGCGAGGCACTGGAAGACCGGGCGGTGCCGGCGGCGGCTTACGCGCTCAGCGGGGCCAGTCTGCTCGCGTTCGACACCACCGACCCGACCGATACCACCGAGACCGCCATAACCGGTGTGGGTGCGAACGAGACGCTGGTCGGCATCGACTTCCGTTCGACCGACGGCCAGCTTTACGGTCTCGGCGTGAACGCTTCGGCCGATCAGGCGACCCTCTACACGATCTCGCTCGACACCGGGGCCGCGACCGCGGTGGGCACCGCGGGTTCGATCGCGTTTACGGACGCGACGGGCAAGGCCGTTGACCTGCCCGCGCCGGCGGCCACCGGCTACGCGATCAGCTTCGACGCTGCGACGGACCAGTTCCGCGTCGTGACCGGAACCGGCCTGAACTTCCGCATCGACCCCGTAACCGGCGCGCCGATCGACGGCGACACCGGGCTCGCGGGGAGCGTCAGCGGCATCAACCCAGACGGTGCCATTAACGGGCTGCCCGCCGGGGCCACCGGCGTGGCCGGAACCGCGTACACCGGCACCGACCAGCCCGGCGGCCCGACGACGCAGTACACGCTCGATGCCGGGGCCGATGCGCTCTTCATTCAAGGGGCCGGTAACAGCGGCACCCAGAGCAACAAGCTCCCGATCACGCTCAACGGCGCCCCACTCAACTTCACTGCGGTGAGCGGGTTCGACATCCCGGATGCGGTGGAAGTTGCGAGCGCGGGCGCCCCGGCGACCGGAACCGCGGTCGCGGCGCTCGCGGTGGGGGGAACCACGCGGGTCTACGAAATCGACCTCACCACGGGCGCCGCGACCGAACTCGGCACCGCCCCGGCGGGTATCAAGAGCCTCGTGCTCAGCAACGTCGTCCCGAAAACGATCGCGTTCACCGGGGACTCGTTCACCGGAACGGAAGCCGGGAAAAGTGCGGTGGTCACCCTCACCCGTACCGGCGACCTCAGCGCCGCGGCGACCGTGTCGGTTCTCGTGAGCGGCGGCACCGCGACCGACGGCAGCGACTTCACCGGCACCTCGTTCGTGGCC
>DASWYH010000243.1:0-2759 GCA_036405095.1 Gemmata sp.
GCGAGGCCGGCCGATGAACTCCCATCTGCTCAATACGGGTGCCGTCCGATTTGTTGCGGGCTTCTTCCCGGCGCACGCCGAACTGTTCGAGTTGCTCAAGAACTCTGTCGCTTGGGACACGCGCCTCAAGGCCAGGAAGTCGGCCAGTTTCGGCCGGCCGTACAATTACTCCGGTATCGAGTGGCCCGCGCGGCCGTTCCCCCCCGAAATTGCGGCGCTGCTCGCGCCGGTTGCGGCACAGGTCGGGTTCGAGCCGAACAACTGCCTCGCCAACTTCTACCCCGGCGGCCACTCGTCGATGGGGTTCCACTCCGATTCGACGGCCGAACTGGAAGCCGGAACCGGGATCGCGGTCCTCTCGCTGGGCGCCGAACGCACCATCACGTTTCGGCGCATCGGCGACGAGACCGCGAGCGAAAGTTACCCCCTGGTGCCCGGATCGTTGCTGTGGATGTGCCCCGAAATGCAGACCGAGTGGCGGCACGCGGTTCTCGCTGATAAAAGCGCCGCCGGCGGGCGCGTCAGCCTGACGTTTCGGCGCATGGAAACGTGAACCTCGGGCGGGGGCGCGGTGTCGGTTACCAAAATCGGCACCGGCTTGCGAGTTGACACATGGCGAGCGACAAGAACCCGAAGGCCCGCAAGAACAAGTACGCGGACCCCAAAACCGGGGCGTTTCGGCACTCCGACGGCGACCGCCGGCACCGTCACGGGGCGTTAGCAAAGGACGCCGTGAAATTCAAAAAGCAGATGCGGGAGCGCGGCGGGCTACCGCCCGAAGGCGCCGAGGAACCGCGGGACGGCGTGGATGGGTGAGTTGCGCCTGCCGATCCGCGCACGCGGGGCCGTGGTGAAGGTGCTCGTTCGTATTGCGGACACGGCCTTCGAGTGCGGGCCGTTTCAGGCGTACCTCGACACCGGGGCGAGCGTCACCGTTCTCGATCCCGGCGTCATTCGGGCGCTGGGCGCGGAACCGGTTGCGGAAGCCGGGCTCCACGTTCTCGGGCGCGACACCGTTAGCCACCACGGCGTTTACGGAGTCGAAGTCGCCCTTGCGGACGCGCCCCCGGAAACCCGCATCTGGGTGCGCCTCGAATCACTCGATGGGACCGTGAACCCGAAGGGCACCGCCGCCGCCCTCGGCCGCGATTTCTTGGCACACTTTGTTCTGGCCTATAACGGCCCCGCCAATCAAGCCGTCATCCGCTGGTAACTTCGCGAGCGCGCCCGGCGACAAGCAACCGGGTTGCTTCTGGCGGCGTCGCTGGCGCAGACACTTTGCCCCCGTATCATGACACGATCCGCACCGCAACCCGGCGACCGCCGGGGCTCTGCTTTGTTGACCCGGATCGGTTCGCCCCGCCAATTATGAAACCGCGCGGGCCGCGGCTCATAAAGAAATCACCCGCTGAGCGCCCCGGGGCACGGAGCGGCACCGGAGTTCGGGTTGTCGTATCCGAGTGGTTGGCGGAGTGTTGCGCGTAGCACCGGGTTCGCACCGGTGCGGGCTGCACTCTTGTGGCCGTTTCGCTATCATCGCGCCAGAGACCGGACTTGTTGCCCGTGAGGCCCGCGCGTGATTCGGTTTAACTGTCCGCACTGCAACCGTTACTACGAGCTGCACCCCGCGCTGGCGCACCTGCCGCTGGTGTGCAAGCAGTGCGGGCAGCATTTCACGCCCCCGGAGGGCCAACCCAACCCGGCCCCCATACCGCCGGCGGCAACCTCCGGGCTGCCCATTGCGGAGGTGGTCGCCCCACCGCCCGCAATGGGCACAAAGCCGCCCGCGAAAGCACCAAAACCCAAGCCGCCCGCGCAACGCCCGCCCGCGGCGCCACCCAAGCCGCCCGCGCCCCCGCCTGACGACGATGAGGACGATGGGGTTCTCGTGACCAAGCCGGACGCGAGCCCGGATATCGACTTCAACGTGGGCGGGCCGACGGCCGCGAGCCTCAGCGACGCGAGCCGCGCCAAGCCGGCGGGACTGAGCGACGCGAGCCGCCCGCGCCCGCGCGAGCCGGACACGGATACGGAGATCAACCTCGACCTGCTCCCGCCCCCGCCCGCGCCCCGGCGCGTGCCCAAGCGGCCGGCGCCCGAGCCCCAGGAAGAAACGCGCTCCGAACCGACCCTGGTTCCGTTTCTGGCCGATTTGGCCGTGTTCGTTGTGCTGATCGTGGTCGGGATGCTGTTCGGGGAGATGCTCGCGCAGAAGCCCACGGGTGCGGTCCTCTCCGGGGCCGGGTCCGCTCCCAAGTTCCCGCCGGTCGAGTTGGTCCTTTGGGGCGCCCCGCCGGCGCTGCTCGCACTGGTTTACCTGCTCCTCAACAGCCGCCAGCGCACGCTCGGCGCGTGGCTCCGGCGCCGGGCCGCTCGGTGAATCCGGACGCGCAGAGCGCGCGGGCCGAAACCCGAAGCGGGAGACGATTGTGTGCTTTTTGCTTCGGACCGGCGCCCGTTACCGTGGGCGCCCGGCTTCGGCCGCAACGGACCGCCCGCGCCCGGCGGTGCCGATCGGCGGGAGGTCCTGGGCCGCCCCGGTGTTCACCTGGCGCGCGCGGATCACCAGGACCCGCTGGCGCGGCTGACCGTTCGCTCCGACCCCGAACAGCGCGCCGCCGATCGTGCCGGGTTGGTTGGCGTGGCAGCCGATAATGAGGTACTCGTTGCGGGCGAGCGGGGCGCTAAAGGCGAGCGCCGGGTAGCGCGCGAGTGGCACCTCTTCGCGCTTGACGAACCCGGTCCCGTCGGCAGAAGGC
>DASWYH010000244.1:0-2407 GCA_036405095.1 Gemmata sp.
GGAGTGGCCCCGGGTCGGTGGTCGTGACCACCGCGGTTCATTCCGTTGTAACCGTGCCCGGCGGGTGCGGTCAAGGCACGGGCCGTTTGCCGTTTCCGCAACGCGCACCACCGCGTAAACTGTTCGCTACGCTCCGGGCACCCACTTTACCAACGGGATGAACGCACATGAAGCACCTCGCGCTCGCCTTTGGCGCTTTGGTCCTGACGCTCGCCGGCGCACGAGCGGCCGACGAGAAAGGGCCGAAGGCACTCGAAGGGACGTACAAGATCACGGTCGCCGAGAAGGGCGGCAAGGCGGCGCCGAAGGAGCTGACCGATACGGCCACGGTGACCATCAAGGGCGACGAACTGGTGATCGCGTTCGGCCCGGACGACAAGAAGGTGGCGAAGATCAAGTTCGGCGGCGACGCGAAGCTCGCGACCATCGATCTGAGCCCCACCGACGGGGAAAAGAAGGGCCAGACGTTCCCGGGCATCTACAAGGCGGAGAAGAACGAAGTCACGCTGCTGTTCACCGAGAAAGGGGACCGGCCCAAGCTGTTCCCCACGGACGACGGCTACAAGGGCGACGACGACACGATCCTGCTGAAGCTCAAGAGGTCCGAAAAAGCCGAGAAGTAGTTTCCCCGCGCCGGGTGCTTACCAAACGACAGCAACGGGCGCGGGTCTGGGACCGGTCCTCGCGTTCTCCAAAGGCGGCGGCCGGCCCCAAGACTTCAAGGGCGAGGGCGAGAGCGACTCGGTGATGAAACTGCCCCGCGAAAAGTCGAAGTGACCGGGAGCCGGTGCTCCCTTTTGGCCCCGCTTCCGACCGCTTCACACAGGAACCGCGTGACATGGCCGATTTCTTCTCGCAGGTCTGGGACATCGTCAAGACGCTCGTCGATCCGCGGAACCTGAGCCACCCCGAGAAGTTTCAGAAGGCCCTGGAGCCGGAGGGCGTGTACTGGGCGGCACTGGTCGCGGTCACGCTGATCGTGTTCACCGAGACCGGCCTCCTGATCGGCTTCCTCCTGCCCGGCGACTCGCTCCTCGTCGTGCTCGGGATCGTCGCGCAGCTCGGCGGCTGGAACCTGTGGCCGTTCCTGGGCTGCTTGTGTGCCGCGGCGGTCATCGGGGACGCGGTCGGGTACTGGATCGGCTGGAAGGCCGGCCCGGCGATCTTCAACCGCCCGTCGAGCCGGTTCTTCAAGCAGGAGCACCTGCAGCGGGCCAAGGCGTTTTACGAGAAACACGGCGGGAAGACGATCATCATCGCGCGATTCATGCCAATCGTTCGCACATTCGTGCCGGTGGTGGCCGGCGCGGCGCGGATGGAGTTTCGCACGTTCCTGTCGTACAACGTGTTCGGCGGGATCGGCTGGATCGTGAGCATGATCCTGTTCGGCTACTACCTGATCCCGCTGGCCGACCCGCCGGTGCAGAAGCTCCTCGGCAAGCCCGATTTCACCTGGGCCAAGCACATCGACAAGGTGGTGATTGTGGTGGTGGTGCTTTCGGTTCTGCCGATGGTGTGGAAGGGGTTCAGGCACTGGCGCGACGGGCAGAAACTGGCCGCGGCGCAACCTACCCCCCCGGCCCCCCTCCCTGAAGGGAAGGGAGAAACCGTCGTCAGTGTGCCGCCGGTATCGGCGCCCGTGGCGCCGAACGCCGCTCCGAAGTGAGCCGAGCGGGTCACGTCCCCTTCCAGTCCCCGAGTTGCGTCCCGACGAACGTGCGCACGTGTTCGGTAAACGACGGACCGAACCGGGTGGTGCCGTGCCTCAACCCGGGGACCACGACGCACGCGCCGTCCGGGAACCGCCGGGCGCACGCGCGGGCGTCGGCCGGGCTCACCGACCGGTCCGCGCCGCCGACCAGGAACCGCACCCGGCGCCCCGTGGTCACGCGGTCCGCGAACGTCATCGGGTTCGCGGCGGCGCAGTGCTCCCCGTCCTGACAAAGGTCACACAGCGCGGCCAGAAACGAGACGCCGGCGGCCACCGTGCGGCCGAACAGGCGCGCCGCGAGTGCCGCGAACGCGCGCCCGGGCCAGGAGGCGAGGAGGTGCCGCCCGAGGGGCGGTGTGTAGCTGCGCGCGAAGCGGTGCAGGTCGGTGTGCCCGATCGCGCCGAGCAGGCGCGTCCCGATGCCGTCGCGCGTGAAGGCGTGACCGGCCAGGAGCACCCCCAAGCTCACGCCGAACAGGGCGACGCGCCCGTCTCGGAGCCCGTGGCGCTCGCGGGCGATGCCCAGGACCGTCTCAAAGTCGCGGGCCACGGCGCCCGCGAGGCGCGGGATGAGCTCCGCGCCGATACCCGGGCATCGCTCCAATAACGGCGCCACTTCGGTGAGGATGTTTCCGTTGGATTTACGCGCGAGGCTCCGCTCGCCCGCCAACGGGGTGTCGAAGAGCGCGCACGCGA
>DASWYH010000245.1:0-2433 GCA_036405095.1 Gemmata sp.
GCCGACCGGGCACGGTTCGCCACACGGTCCCCGCGGAACGATTCGCCGCCTCAGTTCCGGTAAAAATTACAGGGCGCAATTTCATCTCAACTGACCGTGACAAACAATAGAAGCACGCCCCCGCGGCCCCGCGAGTCGTAACCAGTGTTGCGACCTGCCCCAGCCGGTGAGGTTCACCATGTTTTCGCACCTGCTGACATCGAAAACCCTTCGCACGCTTGCCGCCGTTGCCGGCGTGGCGGCAACGGGCCACGTGTTCGCAACCGACCCGCTGCCGCCCGCGGCGCCGGCCGCCAAACCGGTCAGCATCTCCGACGTGTCGCTCGCGAACCAGATCAACGCCGCGTTCGACGCCGACCCGATCCTGCGGAACGTGCAGGTGCTCGTCAGCGTCGTGGACCGCGGGGCCGTGATCTTCGGCCCGGTCAACAGCGAGGAAGTGAAAAAGCGCGCTGAAGCCGTGGCTCGAACCGTTCCCGGCATCGCATCGGTGAAGAACACCTGCTTCGTCGATGCCGATCCGGACCCGCTGTTGCGCGCGGTCGCGAGCCAGATGAAGCCCGGCACCAAACCGGCGGGCGCAACGCCCCTGCCCGGGGTCGCGCTCCCGCCGACCGCCGCCGACGGCTTCATCCCGAAGGCGCCGCCGCAACCGCCGACCGATCTGGTGGCCATGAGCCCGAACAAGACGGTCGTCGCGCAGCACCCGAACGTGCTCGGCGCACCGGTGAACGTGCTGGGCGCGCCGGTGATCCCGCGACCCACGGGCGCCCCTTTGCTGCCGCCCGCGGGCACACCGGCGCCGGGCGCTCTGACCGGGAGCACCAGCGCGAAACCCGCGGACATGCAAACCGCCGTGGCCGCGGTCCGGGCGACCGACCCGCGGTTCGCGAAGCTCACGGCCGAGGTCAAGTCGGACGGGAAGGTATTCGTGAGCGGCTCGGTTGCGAAGGCCGAAGACGCGTGGGACTTCGCCACCGCGTTACGGAAAGTGCCCGGCGTGACCCGCATCGCGCTCGACCCGAACACGGTGAAGTGAGTAGGGCCACAAAGGCGGGCGGGCCCGAACGGCCCGCCCGCCTTTGTTTCGTCGTTCCTTCACGCTGCGGGTTCGCGACCTAGAATTTGCGGCAAGGAGGCCGATCGCATGCGCGTGCTGGTGGTCGCGGACATCCACGGCAACCGGGCCGCGCTCGAAGCGATCCGCGAGCCGTTCGACGTGTGCCTGTGTGTCGGCGACACCGTCGATTACGGACCGGAACCGGCGTGGTGCGTGGACTGGGTCCGCGCCAATGCGACCCACAGCGTGCGCGGCAACCACGACCACGGGGCCGCCCAGAACGTCGAGATCCAGGGCGCCGGCGGGTTCCGGTTCCTGACGTCCGTCACCCGCCCCCTTTCGGTCGCGACCCTCTCATCGGTCCAGCGCCGGTACCTGGCCGAGTTGCCCACGTCGCGGATGTTCACGCTGAACGGGAAACGGTTCTTGATGGTTCACGCGACCCCGCGCGATCCGCTCGACGAGTACGCGCCGCCCGAGGTCGGGTTCTGGCGCCCGCGACTCGCGGGGCTGAAAGTGGATTACCTGCTCGCGGGCCACACACACATCCCGTACACGCTCCCGGTCGGGAACACGCTCGTCGTGAACCCGGGGAGCGTCGGGGTCGGGCGCGACGGCAACCCGCTCGCGGCCTACGCAATCATTGATGGCGACGAGGTGCAACTCAAGCGCGTGGAGTACCCCGTTGAAGAGACGGTAACCGCAACGGAAGCCGTGGTGCGTGACGAAACGGCCCGCAAGATGCTCGTAGACATCTTCCGCACCGGCGGGCTGCCGACCAAATGGCTCCGCACAGGGGCCGCGACCAACGGGACCGGCTAGCGCCCCGCATTGCGGAGGAATTTGAAGCAATCAAACGCGCCGGGCGCCGACCCGCGAGAGGCACTTGCGGGTCGGCGCCGGCGCGTTTGGCACTCACGTTTCACCCGGAGATGTTGGCGAGGTAGTCCTCGTACTTCTTGCGGGCGCTGAACTCGGCGGCGGTGTGCTGCTTCTCCCTGGCGGTCAGCGCGTCGATCTCCTTCTCCTGATCGGACAGCTTCTTCAGGTAGGTGGCGTACACCTCAGCCTCCTTGGGAGTCTCACGCAGGTTCTTGCGGATCCGGTCCTGATCGGCGGTGAGCCGCCGCAACTCCTCCTGGACCTGGCGCAGCTCCCGCACCGCGGTGTCCCACCCGCCCTTGATCGCCAGCGCCTCCTCGAGCCGCTTCTTGAGCTCCGGGGTGGCCTCGCTCAGGGACAGGAAGTACCGGATCTGGCCCTCGGCCCCGTTGGTCAGGGTGATGCTGGAGGTGAGGTCCCGCTCCTCCTTGACGGTGAAGCTCTTGGTCTCCTGGGCCGGCACCGGGACCTGGAACCGGAACACCTCGGGG
>DASWYH010000246.1:0-1737 GCA_036405095.1 Gemmata sp.
GGGGGCTCGAGACTCCTGAAGTTGGTACGACGCGGCAAAAAACTCAGAAGGTCGAACGTTGCAACGCCTCACGCGACTTCGCCCTTCGACGTTACGACTTTCGACCTTGTGGCTCGAGACTTCACGATGCTGTTTTCCGCCCGTGCCGAGTACGCCTGCCTCGCGATGTTGGAACTGGCGGCCCATTACGGCGACCCCAAACCGGTGCGCCTGACGGACATCGCGAACAAGCACGGGATCTCGTCCCCGCGCTTTCTGGTACAGATCCTGATCCAGTTGAATAAAGACGGGCTGGTCACCAGCACCCGCGGCGCGGCGGGCGGGTATCACATCGCGCGCGCGCCCGCCACAATCACGTTGGCAGATGTGATCGCTGCGGTGGAAGGCACCGAGCAGGCCGGCACCCGCACGAAGGCCCGCAAGCCCGCGTCGCCGCTCGCGGCGGCACTCGAGGACGTGTGGGACCGCGTCCGCACCGCGCACGAAGAGTTCCTTCAGAAACAGGCCGAGATACTCAAGGCCACCACGCTGGCGCAACTCGTCGATTCCGGGGAACCGATCCAGTACATGATTTAGGGCTCCGGTGTGCGAGCCGCCCTGGCGCCAAGACGTGTAGGCGCTTGGTGGGTTGGGATCTTAAATTTGTGATCTTCGGACCGACCATCCGGGACTCAACGTCCCGATACACGTGTGCCCGCTGGTGGCGTGGCACTTTCAGCAAACCGCGTCCGCAAGGGGCAAAAAGTGGTGCCCTCCCGTCGGTTACGGCTCGTGGCGAAAGGGACATCTCCTCGGGGTTCAGAAATCACACGCCGAACGCGACCACCGGTCGCACGAGCACCTGACGGCCCGGTCCGCGAGGCCCGTTGCGTGTCGCGCGGCGGAACCGCTTCGGGCCTGTTCGTGTGGCCCATGTGAGCCACCCAGCGGGCGCCACGTGGGCGCGGCTCGGCGGACCGATCGTCCTCTTCGAGATGAGGCCCTGCCGCAGTGACGGGTGCACCGAATGCGGTTGGGCGGGACTCGTACCGGGCGCGTCGTGGCGGAGTTAGTGTGCCTGGCGGTCGCCCACCTTCGCACCGGTTCCGGTCCGGCGAACGTTTGCCACGATCACCCTCTCGTCCCGTTTCTCGTGCTCACCGCGATCGGGATGTGGGGGTGCTGATGCCGCGGTGGCCCTCACGGAAGGTGCTGTTGGGAGTTCCCGGCGAGCCGATCGTCCCGCCGATCGGGCGGTTGGGCCCGCGGGGCGCGACCGAAGCCGCGCGGCGGATCGACGCACTCATTTGCCCCCGGGGCTTTCGCCGGTGAGCCGTTCTGGGCTCAAAAAAGATGTGGGCCGCACCCCAACCGGGAACTGCTGGCGCTGGCGTGCCCCGTGACCAATGGCCACCGGATTTGGCATCACCTGTTGGGGCCGAACTGCTGCGGTTGGTAGTTCGGCAGGTCGGTTTTGTCGATCGCAAATGCGTACACCCGGAGCGGCTTGTCCGCGATGAAATCGTTGTCCGCGGTGACGATCAGCAGGTGGCGCCCGTCGGGCAGGGCCGGGCCGAAGGCCAGCCCCTCGAACTTCTCGGGACACTCGGCGCCCGCGATCGGGTACTTCTTGGCGAGCAGGTCGAGGAAGAGCTTCTTCTTCACCGGCGCGACCGAACCCGGGAGCGCGCCGGCGGGGAGCGCCGGGACCGCGCTCACGTCGGTTGCGGTGCCGAGGTCGATCAGAAACAGCTTCTT
>DASWYH010000247.1:0-3476 GCA_036405095.1 Gemmata sp.
CGCTCGGGCCACCGGGGGCGCTCCCGGGAAGCGCGCCGGGCTGGGCCGCGGCCCCACCGACGGTGATCAAAATCGCCCCAAGTGCCGCCACCGAACGAGCGTATCGCATGGCCGAACTCCCCCCAGAAAACAGCCCGCGCCGAACAGATTTGGCGGGCACATAGCGGGAGCCGGTTGGCGAAACAAGAGCAATTACCACGTCACTCCGAGCCGGCCGGCGCCGGCGGCGCGAACGAGCCGTCCCACTTCTCGGGCGCCCGGCGCTTGTTCGCGTCCATGACCCGGATCAGGCACTTGCCCGCCGGGTCGTCCGGGAACTGGTCCGTCAGCAGGCTCGCCGCCGCGTCCCACTTGCCCTCGGTGAACAGCGCCACCGCATCGGCCCACTGCTCCTGGAGCCACTCCGGCACGCTGGGCATCACCGCCGAGTACAACTCGAACGCCTCGACCGGATCGGGGAACCCCTTGGCCCGGACCTTCCCCAGCCGGCGGGTGCGCATCTCCCGCCCGGGCGGGTCCACCTCGCTCACGTGCCGCGCGATCTCCTCCGAAACGATGATGGGCACCCCGAACGCCTTGGTCATCGCCTCCAGGCGGAACGTGAGGTTCACGACCGGCCCGTACAGGTCCACCACCGCGAGGTCGTGCGCCCCGAGCCGGCCCGCGACCGCGGTGCCGTGCGTGATCGCCACCCCGCACCGCCCGGTGCGGGTGTAGTCGTTCAGCCGCCCGGCGATGGCGATGGCCGCACGGGCCGCACGGGCCACCTGCGCGTCTTGCAGCTTCGGCCAGCCCCAGAACCCGAGGACCGCGTCGCCACGGAACCCGCCCACCACCCCGTCGCGGTCGGTGATCGCCGACGCCATCGTGTTCAGCGCGTTCCCGATCTCGCGCTGCGACTGGAGCAACTGGGTCGCGTTCTGCGAGGCGAACAGCGAGTAGTTCCGCAGGTCGCAGAACAGCGTGGTGATGGACTTCTCCTCCGGCACCAGCATCCGTTCGAGTTCGGCCGGGTCGTCGAGGTACTTCCAGAGGCTCTGCGGCCACGCCCGGCGGATCACCTTGTTCTGCTCGGTGAGCCGGCTCACGCGCAGGGAGGTCTCGATCACGCCGACCAGCAGTTCGCCGATCTTCTGGTACTGGGTGAGGTCGTTGACGATCTTGTCCTGGGCCGCCTTGTCGAGCAGGTTCCACTGCCCGTTGGTCTGCCCGGCGACGTAGAGCGCGTACCGGGTGCCGTCCTGGAATGGCGTGCAGACGGCCCACGGGGTGACCCCGTGGACGTGGGTGTCGGCCATCGTGAGTTCGGCCCCGGCGCTCCCCGCGGCCTCCGGGGACCAGCAGTGGAGGCACGAGCGGCGCCGCTCCAGAATGGCCCGGTGCGCGAGCCGCTTGGACGGGTTGAACCCCCCTTGCGCGTGCGGCGTGTTGGGGCGCACGCTGAACTCCGGCACCGCGAGCCGCTTCTCGTTGGGCGGGCAGTCCGGCGGGATGCGCACGATGGCCGCGGCGTCGGCGCGGGGCATCGCGTCCATCACCACCCGGAGCATCTGGCGGAACAGGGCCTGCTCGTTGCCCACCGCCCGAATGGTGTTGGGCAGGTTCTCCATCGCGCGGAGCGCGGCGGCCGGGTTCGCAAACGGGATCTCTTCGAGCTGCGCGCGGGTCTTCTCCTCCTGGCGCGGCGCGATGGTGGCGTCCGCCGGGCTCTCGGTGCTCGACTCCTCGTCGCTGTGGAGGGTGAACCGGGTCTGCCCGATCCAGAACGACTCCCCGCGGCCGATCACACACAGCCCGCCGGGGGCCGCGATGAGCTTCTTGACCTTCTCGTCGAAGATGAGCGTCTGGTTGGCCGGCGGGTTCGGGTAGCCCGGGCTGGTGGGGCGCGTCTGGACCGTGAGCTTCTCTTTACCCGGCTCCCAAGTGAGGACCGCTTGAAATCGTGAGATCTGGTCGTCCTCCGGGACCGCGATGTCCATCTTCCCTTCGTCCCGGCCGAGGTTCAGCGGCTTGTTCGGGGCGAGCGGAAATCGGCGCCCGTACTGACGAGCCATGACCGCCGATTTCTTGGGATCGGCCTGGACGTCGGTGATCGCTTCAAGCTCGGCCATCGTCTGGGAACTCCTCCGTGCGCACCGGCGGGACGTGCCCGCAGCGGCTCATCACCCTCTATCGTACTTCCCAAAGCCGGAGAGGGTGAGGCGAGTGCTCCGTGTTTTCACCCCGAACGGACTTCTGCGCGCCAGGATAACCGATGCCCGGTCTCGTACAAGCGACAAACTCGTCCCGCGTGGGTTCGAAACTCCCGATATTGCCGCCGCACCGGCGCCGCGCAATCCGTTGTTGGTATTCCAGTTAAGGAGCACCATTTGTCCATGCCCCGCGTGCTGTCCGCTCCCGCGCCTCCGCGCAAGTGCGATCGCACGAAGCGGCTGCGTGGCCCGGGGCCGTTTCGGCGGGGCGAGCGGAACCCCTCCGGAAGTGTCGCCCTCAACCATGTGCCGGCGCTTACGCTCCACAGCACCGCACCGAACATCTCATCCGCAACTCGCGCACAACTTACCCAGCTTCCCCCCTGCTTACCCATTCTTTCGGGAACGCGGGTCAACCGGCGCATCTGGATCGGTCGATTCGTTTGCTACGCACGGAGGCCCTGACGCGCCACGGACGGCGACACGGGCACCGCAGCACGGAGGCCGAAATATGGCTCGTTGGTTCAACAAGCGGTGGGCGTGGGCCGCGGTGGTCGGAGCAACCGTAACCGTCACACTCGCCGCCGGCGGCGCGGAAACACCGCCCCAGAAGGCCGGGGCGACCATCGCCCTCAACATCGACGGCAAGGGCGAGCGCCAGTTCAAGGTGCTCAAGTGCGAGAAGCAGCCCGACGGCACCTACCACTCGGAACTCAAAGACACCAAGACCGGCGACGTTATCACGCTCGTCGATCAAGGCGGTTCGCCCGGCACGAAGGGCGCCGAACCGCCCCGGGGCGCTGAGCCGCCAAAAGGCACGGACCCGCTTAAGGCGAAACCGCGGACCAACGACCCGCTGCTGCCGCCGCTCTCGGCCACAATGCCGGATGTCACAAAGGACAACGATAAAGACAAAGAAAAAGAGAAGCGGCCGATCCTGAACCGCTTGTTCGGCGACAAAGACAAGACCCCGGACTCGGGCACCGAACCGGCCAAAAAGCCGGGGCTGCTCTCGCGCGTGTTCGGGTCGAAAAAGTCCAGCGGGCCGAACATGCCACCGGCGATGGTGCCCACGAACGCGAAGTCGCCCCCCTCGGCCCCGCCGCCGATCCGGCCGACGCCCCCGGGCGGTCTGACCGGCGGGAGCACGGCCGAGCCGCCGCGCGTCATGCCGTCGAAGCCCGTGGCGCCCCCGGCTCCGGTCGCGCCGCCGGCCGCGTCGGTTCCGAACTTCCCGGCACCGGCCCCCGCGCCGACGATCCCCGCACCGCTCCCGGCGGCACC
>DASWYH010000248.1:0-1664 GCA_036405095.1 Gemmata sp.
GTTGGGGCGGTCCGGGAAGCTCGGCCTCTTCTCGTGGAACCGGAAGTCGTCGAAGTTGATGTGGCCCCACCCGCCGGTGCCCTTGTCCACGATGCGGATGAAGATGTCCTTGCCTTGGTGCTTCGTGAGGTCGATCACGACGCGGTACATGTCTTCCACTTCGGTGCCCGACGCGCGGAAGAGCACGTCCTTTCCGCTCACGATCTCCACGCACGTGGCCGTCGGGTGTGGCCCCCCGCCGACGAGGAAACTGGCCCACGGGTGCGTCACCCGGAACGGGGCACTCGTGAGCGTCCCCACCGGTTTGTCGCCGAGCGTTTCGTACCCGCCGATCCAGAACTGCCCCTGGTGCCGGCTGCGGCTGTCGCTGCGCCGCGGGAACACCGTGTCCCCCTTGATCGGCTGGCCCTTGAAGGCGGCGCCTTCGGCGGTCCAGTCCTTCAGGTCGCCGGTCTCGAAATCGAGGTTCAGCGGCTTGCCGTGCGCACCGACCGGGAGCACCCCGACGTCATTCGGAACGGGATCGGCAGCGGGCAACAGGAGCGCAGCAGAAAGGAGGGTGCAATACAAAGGAGAGTCCTCGCGGGTGAGCGGGTTGTGGGTCAGTATGACCACCCGCGAGGTGAAGTGCAACCGTCCAAGAGCGGGTATCAGTCCGTGGGCGCGCGCCCGCGGATCTTCGCGGCGAGCGCCTTTGCGCGGTCCAGGTCACCAGCCGCAACCACAACGAACAGGCGCCCCCCGGAGCACCCCTGAAAGTAGCCGCTCAGCTCCCCGGCGCCCGCCCACGGCGGGTCGTCCGCGATTTCGGCCGCGACCCCGGCCGCGGCGAGCGCCGCGCGCACGGCTTCACACTGCTATTGGGCCTGCTTCTTTTCATCCCGATCGCGATCGTCGTAACCGGCCCCGAACGCGGCGGGCATGGCGGCCCGGACTTGCGGAAACGGTTTCACAACATTAGCACACTCCGCCGCGTGACCGGTCAACCGCCCATGAAGATGCGCCAGATGTCGCGCATGAAGCCCCGGGTGCTGGTGTCGCGGGGCGGGTTGGCGGGATCGACCGACCCGGACCCCGAACAAGTGGAGCACCGCTCCGTTTTCCCTTCGACAATGACCTCGCGCTTGCCTTCGCAGGTCGGGCACACGAACGGCATCCACCCACGCGGCCCGGGTTCGTACTGGTAGGCCCCGGTCCCGGCGCACAGCTTACAGTCGGGGTTCCGCTGGCACGCGCAACGAATCTGTTTTGACATCGTAGTCGCCTAAAAGGAGATCATTCTGTCGCCATTTTAGAGCGCCGCGGTGGGTGCATGGGTTCATCTCATGTGTGCGCAACGCGCGCGGTCCAGGCGGGCGCGAGGGGCGCCGGGGTCGGTGGGTACGGCACGCCGTTCGCAATACCAGTACCGGTCGGCGGGCTCTCCGAGAGAGCCAGACACCAACGTACTTCAGGAGTGAAGTGATGCGTGCGTTAACTGCGTCCGTACTCGTGCTGTTCTTGAGTGGCGGCTCGATCGGGGGCGACGCCCCGGAACTGGGAGACGCCCAAAAATTGGTGGGCCGGTGGGAGGCGAAGGGGGACCCCGAAAAGCGGCTGATTGTGTTCGAGTTCGCTCCGGATGGGGGGTTGGTGGTCCGGATCACCCGCAAGGGCGAAGAGAG
>DASWYH010000249.1:0-2996 GCA_036405095.1 Gemmata sp.
GCGGCGGCGAGGTAACCGTAGCGCATCAGCACCGCCACCAGTTCCACGCCCTTGTACTGCTCAGCGCGGGCGGTTTCGAAATCGTTCGCCCGGGCGGCCGCCAGCAGCCGGTTGTACAGCGGCGTGGCGAAGTTGTACCCGCTGCCGACCGCGCCGCTCGCCCCCAGCGCCACCGCCGTCAGCAACTGCTCGTCCATCCCGAACAGCACATCGAACCGCCCGCCGCCGGCGCGCAACAGCCGCTGGAAGGTCATGAGGTCGGGGTTCGTGAACTTCACCCCCGCGAGGGTCGGAATGTGCGCAGGTGCCTGTTCGAGGAAGTCCGCCATCGGGAACGCGACGCCGGTCAGCACCGGGATGTCGTAGAAGTAGAACGGCGTGTCCGGCGCGGCTGCGGCCAGTTCCTCGCACCACTGGATGAGCACATCCAGCGACTTCGGCTTGAAGTAGCTCGGCGCCACGGCCGCGATCGCCGCCGCGCCAAGACGATTGGCTTGCTCTGCGAGGCGCTTGGCGTCCGCGAGGCAGTTGGCCCCGACGTGAACGACCAGCCGTGTCGGCGTGCCCTTGACCACTTCGGCCCAGCGGGCCGCGAGCGATAGGCGCTCGTCGAACGTGAGCGAACTGAACTCCCCGGTGGTGCCGCCGACGAACACGCCTGCGACCCCATCGCGGGCGAGCAACTCGGCGTGCGATTCCACCGCCGCGAGGTTCAGGGCGCCGGCAGCGTCGAACGGCGTGAGAACAGCAGGGACCAACCCGACAAACGGTGTGTGTGCGCGCAAGAACCGTCCCCCAACCCCCTCCCCGAAATCAGAGAGGGGGAGCCCGAGATAAAGAACCGAGAATGCTGCTGACGCGCCCGCTGCGGTTGGCCGTTCTCCCTTCTCTTCCGGAGGGAGGAGCTTCTACCCCGCCCACCCGCGTTCGGCAAACCAGCGGGCCATGTCTCGGGTCATGGTGCCGCTGTTGTCCATGCGCGGCACCTTGTTCTGCCCGCCGTACTTCCCGCGGTCCTTCATCCACTCGGCGAACCCGCCGGGCTTCACCGCCCGCACCTCGGGCGCCAGCATCGCGAGGTCGCCGACGCGGTGCGGGGCGTAGTCCTCGTTGATGCGCGACAGCTCGGCGTCGATCTCGCTCGAAAAGCGCGCGGCGTCGGGCGTCCCTTCCGCAAATTCGATGAGGTACAGGTGGTGCCCCGGCTTCCCGGGCTGCGACGGGAACACCGGCCCGACGTGGAAGTCCACCGCGACCACCCCGCACACCGCCGCCGCGTGCGCCACGGCCCGTTCCACTTCCTCGCTGATCAAGTGCTCGCCGAATGCCGACAGGAAATACTTCGTCCGCCCGGTGAACCGGATCAGCGGCGGGTTCCGGCTCTCAAAGGCCACCGTGTCGCCCACCAGGTACGACCACACCCCGGCGCACGACGTGAGCACCACCGCGTACTGCACCCCGACTTCGACGTTGGCGAGCGTGTGCCGCGTGGGGTTCTCTTTCAGCGCGCCGGTCTTCTCGTCGAAATCGTCCATCGGAACGAACTCGAAGAAGATGTCGTGATCCGGCACAATACGGAGGTGCTGATACCTCGGGTCTTCGGTCGCGATGAACCCTTCCGAGCACGGGTACACCTCGCAGAACTTGACGAGGTCGCTGCCGATCTCCTTCTTGAACAGATCGCGGTACGGGTCGAACTTGGTGCCCCCGTGGATCACGAGTCGCAGGTCGGGCCACGCTTCGGCCACGGTCCGCTTACCGGTCGCCTCCTTCAACCGCGCGAACAGCACGTACATCCACGCCGGGACGCCGCTCAGCGCGGTGATCGGCTCGCGGGCGCTCAGCTCGGCGAACCGCCGCACCTTCTCTTCCCAGTCGGTAATGAGGGTCAACTCGCGCGGCGGGAACGTGTACGGCCGCAGGAACTCCAACAGCTCCTTGGCCGCGATCCCGCTCAGGTCGCCGGCGAGGCTGCCGTCGTCCTGTTTGCGCAGGTCGGTGCTGCCCCCGAGGAAGAAGAACTTCCCGGTGAACAGCTTGGCCGCCGGGTTCGCGTGCCGGAACAGTGCGGTCGTGGTGAACGCCGCCTTCTTGTTCGACGCGACCATCTCCCACGAAACCGGGATGTACTTCGTTGCGCCGCTCGTGGTGCCCGATGAGAGCGCGTAATAGGGGATCTTCCCCGGCCACGTGAGGTCATCGATCCGCGGGTACGCTCCCTTCCAGTACGTGTTCCAGAACCATTCGTAGTCGCGGACCTTCGTGCGCGCCTGGTAGTCCGCGACGGAGCCGATGCGCGCGAAATCGTGATCGAGCCCGAACCGGGTGCGCTTCGCCTTGCGCACGAGGCGCATCAGCGTGCGGTTCTGGACCGCGGCCACGTCCATCTGGTCGAGCTGAACCGTGCGGTGGTGGGCGTACCGGAGCAGCACCGCGTCCGCGGCCCTGCGGACCAGGCGCGAGTTCGTCAGCGGGGCGAGGAACGCGGTGCTTGCCATACGGGCTCCTGGCGGCCCCCGCCGCAAGGGCGGGGCACCTAAAGCCGAGAGCCCGCCCACTCGGGCAGGCTCTCGGCTCGGGACGCTCGGTCGGTCACTTTGTGGGTTGTGCCCCGCGATACCCGCGGCACACGTACACGCCGCCGGGGGGCAAGTTGAACGGCACGAACCGGAACCGCACGTCCTCGAAGTAGCGGCGGTACATCTTGTAGTAGATCAGCGGCATCACGGTCAGTTGCCGGAAGGTGCCGCCCTCGTTGATCGTCCGTGCGGACATCTCCAGGATCGCGTCGCGGGCCTCGGCCGGGAAGGACGGCAGCGGCAGCCCCGACAGCACGTGGTCCACCTTGGGAATGCCCCGCGCGGCCAGCAGCTCGCCGAACTTGGTCGCGTCGCCGAGGATCACCTCGACGTTCGGCGTGCCGCGGAACCGGTCCTGGAGCCGGCCGCACAGCACGGGGTCCAGTTCGATCACCACGAGCTTGGTCTTCGGGTTCG
>DASWYH010000250.1:0-4211 GCA_036405095.1 Gemmata sp.
ATCGTTACGCCGGGAGAGGAGCGCCGACGCGCGTGGCCCCCCGGCGGCTTCTTCGCAAACGGTTACGCGGCGCGGCGGATGGTCTGGCGCAGGTACGCGCTGCACACCTCGACCACTCGCTGCTGCTGGGCTTCGGTGATCTCCGGGAAGATCGGCAGCGCCAGAACCTCGCCGGTCGCCTGTTCGCTGGTCGGGAAGTCCCCGGTGCGGTAACCCAGGTTCTTGAAACACTCCTGCTGGTGCAGGCTGAGTGGGTAGTACACTTCCACGCCCACACCGCTATCCTTCAGGTGCTTCACCAGCGCGTCGCGGTGGTTCGCGGGCACGCGCACCACGTACTGGTTGAAGGTGTGCCGGCGGTCGGGCATCGCCACCGGCCGGCGCATGAACCCGTGGAGGTTCGCCCCTTCGATCAGGGCGTCGTACCGCTTCGCGGCGCCCTCGCGGGCGCTCAACCACGCCGCCACGTGCGGCAACTTCACCCGGAGCATCGCCGCGTGGACCGCGTCGAGCCGCATGTTGTAACCGACGTACTTGTGGTAATACTTCACCTCGGAGCCGTGGACCCGGAGGGCGCGCAACTTCTTATCAATGTCAGGGTCGTTGGTGGTCACCAACCCCGCGTCGCCGAGCGCGCCGAGGTTCTTGGTGGGGTAGAAGCTCATGCACGCGACGGCGCCGAGCGTTCCGCACCGTTTGCCCTTGAACTCGCTCCCGAACGACTGCGCCGCGTCCTCGACAACGTAAAGTTGGTGGTCCGCCGCGATTTCGGTAATCGCGTCCATGTCGCAGCACTGCCCGAACAGGTGAACGGGCATGACCGCCCGCGTTTTCGGGGTGATCTTGGCCTCGATCTGGTTGGGATCGATGTTGAACGTGAGCGGGTCGATGTCCACGAACACCGGCTTCGCGCCGACCCGGCTGACGGAACTCGCGGACGCGAAAAACGTGAACGGCGGGACGATGACCTCGTCGCCCGGTCCGATATCGAGAGCTTTCAGTGCCAGCACCAGAGCATCGGTGCCGGAGCCGCACCCGATCCCGAACTGGGCGCCACAGAACTGGGCCGCTTCCTGCTCGAACGCAGCCACTTCGGGGCCGAGGATCGCCTGGCCGGACCCGAGCACGCGGAGCACCGCGGCGTCGATCTCGTCTTTGAGCCCGCGGTACTGGGCCTGAATATCACAGAGCGGGACCGGCGCCGGGCTCGGGGGAGGGGCAGAAGCGGAAGAAGTCGGTTTCACAGTTGACGCCTCCATGCGCCGCGAAGTCAGGGCCGATTACGATCCGGGGTTGACGAAAGCGTGCTATCCCTACGTTACTGAGGGTAAACGTGTCAAGCCGGCTTGCCCCGGCTGCCGGGGGCGGGACCAGCCCTCAGGCCGGCCCCGTCCCCTCAGAACCCACAGGCAACCGACGGGCAAAGCGGCTGGTGGGGCGGTGAAGGCCAACCCACCCAATCACGATAATCCGCGAGGAACCGCACGAATGACACCAGAGCCGACGCCTCCGACCCCGACGCCCGCGGATACGCTCGCCGAGATCGCGCCCTTGCTGAAACCGCTCCTGGACCGCGTCGCGGCCGACCCGAACGCGCGTGTCGCGCTGCTCGAACAGCTTCTGGGCGTGAACGCGTGTCGGCAGATCGGCATCTACCCGATCCCGCCCGGGTTCAAGCTCTCGGTGGTGATCCCCGTGTACAACGAGGAGCGGTGGCTCGCGGAACTCGTTCGCCGGGTGCAAGCGGTCGAGATCCCCAAGGAGTTGATTCTCGTCAACGACTTCTCGAAGGACGGCACGCCCGCGATCCTCGCGCAGCTCGAAAAACAGTACGACAACGTCCGCGTGTTCCACCAGCCCAAAAACATGGGCAAGGGGGCGGCACTGCGCGAGGGGTTCAAGCACTGCACCGGCGACCTCGTCATCGTGCAAGACGCGGACTGGGAGTACAACCCGGCCGAGTACCCGAAGCTGATCCAGCCGATCCTCGACGACAAAGCCGATGTGGTGATCGGGTCCCGGTTCATCGGCGAGAGCCACCGCGTCCTGTATTACTGGCACTCGGTCGGAAACAAGGTGCTCACCACGCTCTCGAACTGGTGCACCAACCTGAACCTGACCGACATGGAAACCTGTTACAAGGTGTTCCGGCGCGAGGTGATCCAGGGGCTGAACCTGAAGAGCAACCGGTTCGGGTTCGAGCCGGAGGTGACCGCGAAGATCGCCCGCAAGCGCAAGGGCAAACCGGCGTGGCGCATCTTCGAGGTGCCGATCAGCTACTCGGGCCGCACCTACGAGGAGGGCAAGAAGATCGGCATGAAGGACGGGTTCCAGGCGCTCTACTGCATCTTCCGCTACTGGCTCGCGGACTGACCCGAGAACGCAAGATCGGCCACAAAGGAGCACAAAGGGCACAACAGAAAACCAAGAACAAGAATCGAGCGGATCGGCGCCTTGCTCGTGGTTTTCTGTTGTGCCCTTTGGGCTCCTTTGTGGCCAGGCCGATTGTTGCCTGCGAGTTTGCACCATGCGCACACGTTCGCTCACCTACCTGTTCGCGGGCGCACTGCTGTTGCGGCTCGGGGTGCTGTTCACCGGGCCGTGGGCCGAGCCCACGCGCGTCTACGGCTTCTCGCCCGACTCGCCGCGGTACGTGGCGCTCGCGGACACGCTCCTCCGGCACCGCACGTTCGGCAAGCCGAACGAAGACGGTCTGATGCACCTCGCGGTCGAACGGCTCCGCGCGTCCAACGGGACGCTCCCACCGCCCGATGCGAACGGGCTCCGGTCCGAGGCGTTCCGCACCCCGGGCTACCCGCTCTTCCTCGCGGCGCTCGGCGGAACCTCCGGGCTGCGCGCGGCGTACCTCGCGCAGTGCCTTTTGGGGTCGTTTGCGGCGGTGTGTTTGGTTCGGGTCGCGCTCCTGATGGGCTGCCGGTCGCGGGCCGCCCTCGCCGCGGGGGTGCTGTGGGCGGTTCACCCGGCGGTCGTCACTTCGGATGTGCTCCCGCTGACGGAAAGCCTCTTCTGCTCGCTCGCGGTGATCGGCCTGGCGTTCTCGGCTCGCCCCAAACTCGCGGGGCACGCGATCCCGGGCGCGCTGATCGGGTTCACCGCACTGGTCCGCCCGCTGGGGCTGATCTACTTACCAACGGCGCTCGTCCTGGGCTGGAACACGACCTCGCGTAAGCGCCTGGCAGCGGCTCTTACGGTGCTGGTCGCGGTGCTCCCGTCGGCGGCGTGGGCCGTGCGCAACGCTTCGGCCGGGAACGGCTTGCGCGTGAGCACGGTCGGCGAGATGAATCTCTACTACTACGGGGCCGCTTATGTCATCTCCGAGTCCCGCGGTGAGGACTGGTTCACGAGTTGGCCGAAGCGCGTTCAGGAACTGACCGACCGCTTGGAATCCAAGCTCCAACCGGATCAGGACGTATTCGGTCTGGCCCGCAAAGAGGCGCTCGCCGAACTCAAGGCTCATCCCAGCGCCACGGCGAAGGTGGCCGCCAAGTCCCAGGTGAAGCTCGGCGTGGACCACTCGGCCGGGTTGGCCGCCGGGCTGTACGGCGTCGAGTACCAGCCGAGCGGGTTCTTTTCGGATCTGCTTCGTGGCAAGTTCGACTCCTCGAAGCTCTCCGTTTGGGGCCTGATCGCCCTCCCGTGGACCCTCTTGAATGCTCTGATCGTACTTCTGGCCCTGGTGGGACTGGTTCGCGCCGTGTTGCGCCGAAAATGGGCGCTCCTGTTCGGGTGCCTGCTCCCGATCGTGCTGTTTTCGGCCGCCACGTTTCCCGTGGGTCTTGAGCGATTCCGGCTCCCGTTCATGCCCTTTCTATTTGTGCTCGCGGCGTGCGTGATCTGGCCGCCGGAGCGTGAAACGATCGCGCCACATCCCGAATCGCTGGAGCCACCGAAAGAGCCCATCTGACCGCACGGCACGTCGAGCATCGAGAACGTACCGTTGCCGTTGAAGTGCGACACACCGCGCTTTGAGCGTTCCGGCCGAGCGTCATAGCAACGGTCGATGGCACGTGTGAAGTTTTGGTAAAGACCGAAAACTCACTGGCAATTGCACCTCCGGCTTGGCAAGCTCAGCACATCTACGTGCGATCAAAGCCCTTTGCAGAGCATTTTCCATGCGCCCCCTCTTCTCTTCGTTCGCCGTTCTCGCTCTTGTCGCGGCTTTCACCGGGTGCGGTAGCGGTGGGAAACGG
>DASWYH010000251.1:0-5097 GCA_036405095.1 Gemmata sp.
TCTCACCGGTTCGTAATGGGGTCGACGCGGAGCGCGTACGCGGCCACCGAGTGCGGCGCCAGGGCGACCCGCGTCCCGCCGTTGCCCGTGAGTTCGCCCGGGGCTCGCGCGCCCGGGCCGCCCCATCGGGCGTCGGCCGAATCGAGCACCCGGTCCCACACCCCCGCGCGGATCTTCACCACCACTTCGGCCGGGCGGTCGGAGAAGTTGAGCACGAGCAGCGTTTCGCTATCGCCGTCCCACCGCTCGACGACCAGCACCCGGTGTTCCGGGAACGGGGTCACCCGCAACCGCTCCTTGTCCGGGAACCGCAGCGCCGGGGACTCGCGCCGCACGCGCAGCAGCTCGCGGTAGTACGCCCACAGCACCGCGTGCCGCCCCTGCTCGCGCCGCTCCCAGTTCAGCTTCGACCGGCGGAACGTGTCCTCGGCCTGCGGGTCCGGCGGGGCGTCGCCCCCGGCCATCTCGAACTCGCGCTTCCGCCCCTCGCGCACCGCGGCGCCCAGCCCCGGGTCCGAGAAGTCGGTGAAGAACTGGAACGGGGCGGGCTCGCCGTACTCCTCGCCCATGAACAGCATCGGGGTGTACGGGGCCAGCAGCACCGCCCCGGCGGCCAGCTTCTGGGCCTCGAACCCGGCCAGCGCCCCGAACCGCTCGCCGAACTTGCGGTTCCCGATCTGGTCGTGGTTCTGGATGCAGATCACGAACTGGCGGCCCGGCAGGTGGACCGGCTGGTTCCCGTGGCGCCGCTCCCGGGTGGCACAGAACTGCCCGGTGTACGCGTACCCGTGCTGGTACGCGTTCACCAGCAGATCGAACTGGTTGTAGTCCCGGTGGTACGGGCTGTCCTCGCCGGCCAGGAGGGTGAACACGCAGTGGTGGAAGTCGTCGGCCCACTGGGCGTGGAGCCCGAGCCCGCCCAGTTCCGGCGGCTTCAGCACCCGCACGTCGTTCAGGTCGCTCTCGCCGATGATGTACACCTGCCGGTTCAGGTCGGTCGCGTACCGCCCGACCACGTTCACCAGCTCCATCAGGAACGGGGACGCGGTCTCGTCGTGGATCGCGTGGATCGCGTCCAGCCGCAGCGCGTCGATGTGGAACTCGTGGACCCAGTACAGGGCGTTCTCGATCAGGTACCGGCGCACCTCGTCGCTCTTGGGGCCGTCCACGTTGACCGCGTTGCCCCAGGGGGTCTTGTACCGGTCGGTGAAGTAGTGGCCGAACTCCTGGAGGTACCCGCCCTCCGGGCCGAAGTGGTTGTACACCACGTCCATGATGACCGCGAGCCCGCGCGCGTGGCACGCGTCCACGAGGCGCTTCAGCCCGGTCGGACCGCCGTAGGAGTTCTGCGGTGCGAACGGGTACACCCCGTCGTACCCCCACCCGCGGGCGCCGGCGAACTGGGCCACCGGCATCAGCTCGATCGCGGTCACGCCCAGTTCGACCAACTGGTCGAGCCGCGGGATGACGGCGTCGAACGTGCCCTCGGGGGTGAACGTGCCGACGTGCAGCTCGTAGATCACGTACCGGTCGAGCGGGCGCCCGTGCCAGTGCCCGTCGGTCCACGGGAACGCGGGATCGACCAGTTCCGAGGGCTCGTGAACGGTCGCGGGTTGGAACCGGCTGGCGGGGTCGGGGTATTCGGCCCCGCCGTCCAGCCGGTACAGGTACCGGGCGCCCGGCTCGATCCCGTCGAGCGCCACCTCGAAGTACCCGGCCCCGCGCGACTCCATCGGGACGATTCGGTCGTCCGGGGCGACGATGTGCAGGTCGACCCGTTCCCGTTTGGAGGCCCACACGCGGAACCGGCACCGACCGGCGCCCAGGTACACGGCCCCGAGGCGGGGCTTCCAGAAGCTCGTCATGTGGTCCTCACGCTGCGGGTGCGCATTAGCGCCGTGGCCACACGTTCTCGGCAAACGTGTCGATGAACCGGTCCGGGGCGCGACCGAGAAGAGCGGGGCGGCGCCGAACCGGGGGCGAAACGGGCCGCACACGTTTCCGAATGAGAGCATAGCGGCCGGGCGCCCCGCACCCAGCCAGGAGAACGCGAACCCGCGCCCACCCTTTTGTGGTGCCCGCGGGTGACCGTGATCCGAACGCCACGGCGCGGAACCTAGCCGGGTCGGCCCGCCCAGGGCGTCGCAGCCCTTCGCCCGGCGGGTGCGGCTCGGGCGACTCGTGCCGGCCAACAAGGCCCACGCCGTCAGTGCCGTTCCAGTAGTTCCAGGTGGTCAGTCGTCAGTGTTCAGTGTGGTCAGTCGTCAGTGTTCAGTGAGGCGAACCGACGAGAAGCAAGCACCGGGGTCGGAAGGACCCGCGGAACCGGCTTCACTCCCGACTGACCACCGATTACTGACCACTGGAAACTACTGGGACGGCACTGACGGCGCAACCTCACTTCCACGCCGGCGCGCGTTGCGGCATACTGAACACTTCCTCGCACCTGATTGGGGCGTCCAATGTCCGCAACCACTACTCCAGCGCCCAAACCATCGGCGCAGGTTCACTATCCCGACGACGATGGACTGCCCATGTCCGACAACACGCTCCAGATGAAATGGATCTTCCTTTTGTACAGCAATCTCTGTGTACAGTACCAGAAGGAAACCAGCGTTTTCGTTGCGGGCAGCCACCTTATCTATCCGGTCGCGGGTGATAACAAAACACGTCTGGCACCGGATGTGTTCATTGCGTTCGGACGGCCGAACGCTGATCGCGGGATCTTATTCCAGATGTAAGGTAAACACAGCCTCCTTAGCATAACCCAACTGCCCATCGGGCCGTGAAAGGCCAAGCACACATATTCTGATTCCACTGGTCGTCAGGGTTTCGACGCCGCCCTCTCCTTCATATGAATCGAAGCCAGGCACCGGATTTCCGAGGAACCGCCCCGCGCCAAACTCCTTCGAATGCATCAAGATGTTGATTCGCGTAACCTGCTGGTGAGCGGGCGTATCCCAGTAGAACACGACCGTGACATCGAGCGAATCAGATGCCCCCCGGGTCACGTCGCTCGTCTTCGCCACCGTAACGACCGGGAGCAGTTTGGCGTACACCTGTAGCCCGTCCACCAAGAGCCCAGTCGGGTTCGGATTCCCGATTACGGGCTTACGCTCGTTCAGAACCACGAACGTGATCATATTCACCCCAGCCACGAAACCGGCCGACACCGCGAACGGGTCCAGCGACATAAACTCGCGCGCGTCCGAGAACTGTGCCGGGCGGCTATGCGTGAGCCCGAGCGACACCCCGTTCAGCAGCACCTCCGCGCCGGCGTTATCCACGGCCCACAGTCCGCTGAGGCTGGCCGTTGCCGGATCATACCCGGTTAGATCGAATGTAGTCTGAAAAACGTACGTCCCTTCCGGAGCAGCCGAGTCAGCAGTGGTACCCCTCGGCACCACCCACCCGGACGCCGAACCGGGCGACACCCAGAGTGGGTGTGGCGTGGCCTGCACTGCCGCGCCGGTGAGTTCAGCCGACGGGGCGGAAGTGACGACCCAGTGTACATCCTGCGCGCCGTCCGCCAGGCCGGCTCCAGTGTTGTACACGCCAAGCACGCGTTCCGGCCCGCCCACTTGAGTTGTCCTGGTGCCGGTCACTCCAGATACCTGCAACCCGGTCGGGTTCGGCCCCCCGTTGTCGCCGTTGGCCACCACGAACTCGACCACGTTCACACCCGCGTGAAACCCGGGAAGGGTGAACCCAGTCAACGCGCTGAACCCGCTGACCACGTTCTCGGTGTCGGCCCCGTTTAAACGAATGACTGCGCTGTTGTCTGCGGCCCAATTCCCCGAGATGGTGATCGAACTCGGGTCATAACCAGTCACGTCCACCGTAGTGCGATAAACGTAAGTGCCCGGGGCCGCGTTCCCGTCACCGTCCAAGCCCGCCGGCACGATCCAGCGGGAATCCGAATCGTTGCCGACCCACGGCCCGATCGGAAATCCATCATCGGCGATTACTCGCGATCCGCCTGCTGATAAGCCGCTCCCGGTCAGTGTGTAGTGCGGGTCGGCGGTCTCCGCCGAGAGAGGTACGCCAGCGGCGTCCACCCCGGTTTCGAACAGCCCGAATGCGGCCGGCACCTCACGGGCCTCCAGTGCCTCAAGGCCGAGCCGGCGGCGAGACTGGTTAGCGCAGGGGGAAAGGAGACAATCCCAGGTACGGGCGATATTGCGCAGATGAGTCAACATACGCATAATCATAATTTTGCCAGTGATAAAAAAGATATCAGAAGCTGGGTAAAGTTATCAGTGACGCGTAGCATCTAAAAAGTCAGATGATTTGTTTGCCAAAATTGTTCGTAAGGTTGATAAATTGGTACACTGAGTGAGCTGCGCAATCGCCTGCCATTGGTCGCCGACGTTGTGCTGTCCGGGTTTGCCGTAGGAGCACGCTGAATGCGGAGTCGCAGGGGCGAGCAGGACGAACCGCCGGCGCATTCCGGGAGGCGATCCAAGAAAGAACGACCACTGAACCCGTGATGGAAGGCAAGTCTGAAGAGGTCAAGCGGGCCGGGCCGCCGGTGCCGAAAGGTCGGCACCGGAAACAGGATAAGGTGGATGGGGGCGCAGGTCGTATTCGATGTGTTGATGCGGGGTTGGCGGTTTGCCGACATGCAGGGCAAGTTCGAATTCTGCGAGAGATACGGCGCGGAGGAGTATTACATCCTCTACCCCGAGTTCCCCGCACACGCGGAAGGCTACCTGCGCACCGATGCGAAATTGGTTCGTGTCAGCGAAATAAATGAGCACGTGAGCCCGCGCACCGGGTTGCGGTTCTCCCTGGATCGTGGCCAACTTACGTTGTTCGGGCGCGACGGCAAACCGCTTCGCACCGCGGGAGAGCAGGTCGCCGAACGCGAAGCCGCTGAGCGCGAAGCGGAACACCAGCGCCAAAATGCCACCGCACTCGCGGCCAAGCTCCGCGAATCCGGTATCGATCCCGACACGGTGTAGCGAACCGCCCTCCCCTCTCCGGGTGCCTTATGCGACTCCTCTCCGCTTTCGTTCTCGCCCTCACGGTCGCAACCACCGCGCGGGCCGAAGACCCTAAACCGCTCCCGAAGCTCAAGGTGAGCGACAACAAGCG
>DASWYH010000252.1:0-3204 GCA_036405095.1 Gemmata sp.
CTACGCGGGGTTCGAGGTGCGGCACCCGCCCGCGTGGGCGGCTGATGACGTTGGCGGCGTGGAAGCCGACGACTGGCTTTCGGCCAAGACGGTGCCGAACTTCTACGGCGGTGCGGACCCGGTGACCGGGCGCGACTACCCGCGGCTCCGGGTTCGGGTGTACCGGCTGAAGACCGATTGGGTGATGAGATAGCCGCTGCTGCGCCCGGTGCTCAGGTGATCGTTGCCGCGATCAGTTCGAGCTTCAGCCCAGCGACGAGCTTGAGCCAGTCGGCGCGCCACGCTGCGAACGCCTGGCGCCCGACGGGCACCTTCTTGGTGAGTTCGGCCGAAAGCGCGTTTAGTCCCTTTTTCACGCGGGTCATTTGCTTCGGCAACACCGAACCGACCTGCGCCCCGATGTCGGCGAGCCGACCGAGTCCGACGGTCGCGTCCTGGACCTCGCCGAGCAACTCCTGAACGTGCTCAACGGCCGGGTAAATCGTGCTTCTGAGGGTCGGTGGGAAGCAGTCCGCGAACAGCTCGATCGCGTACCGGAGTCGCTTCGCGGTGATCCGCAGCGCGTGCAAATCGGCGGGTTCGGTGGGGTTCGCTTCGGCCTCGCTCGTCAGCTCGCGCAAGAGGGCGCCGAGTTGGTGGACCGCGAGCGCGCCGAGGTTCTCGGGCACGTCGTCGCCTTCGGGGGCGCGGGCACGGTCCGGAAAGGCTTCGCTCAGTTGGCGGAACTCCGCCCCGATGATGGACTCAGCGGCAACGAGCCGGGCTTGTGCGGCGGCCCGCTGCCCGAAGGCGTAGCCGAGGAGGAAGTCGAGCGCGGGTTTGGCGGTCGTCGGGGTGAAGACCTTCGTTCCCGGAAGGGCGCCCAGGAACACGTCCCAGTCGCGCGCGTCCCCGGCCGCCCGGCGGAGCGTTCGCAGAGCGCCCTTGAGTGCCTTCAAGTGCTTGTGCGGGAACGCGGCGCCGAACACGCGGAGCGCGGCTCCGGACCGGCGCGTGCCGACGCGCAACTGGTGAACGAACTCCGCGTCCTCGCTGGCCCGGGTCACCGCCAGGGGGAGGTACTCGCGGACCACCGCGAACCGCTCCGTGAGAACCCGCCGGGCCGCGTCTGCTACCGGCATTTCGGGCGACAGCCCGGTGATCCATTTTCCGTCGGCCATGACAACTACTTTCCGTACAGTTCAGCCACGCGGGCGGCTTGCTGCCGCTCGGCCAGCCAGTCGATGACCTGTTTCGTTTCGTCGATCAGCGCGTCCACCTGCTTGCGCTCCTCGCGGATGGCGCCGGCCACCTCGCCCGGTATGGCCAGGTACGCGCGGCCCAACTCCGCCGACATGCGCGTGCCCAACTGCTTGCGGAACTCGTACCGGATTGCCGGCCAGCGCACCGGGAGCAGCAGCAGGATCAGGAAATGCAGCGCGACAATCACGATCAGCGGGATCAGCACCACGAGCGACATCTGGAACAGGTCCGGAACGACGGGCGTTGCGGGCACGAAGAAGTTCCAGAGCAGCATCCCGACCGTGGCGACGAGCGCGATTTCGGGGAGCGTGTTGGCCAGTGCCCCGAGCGTACCGCGCACGACCCGACGGATTCCAGTCGGGTTCGTTGCCTGCCGCTCGACCTCGGCGAGCGCGTCGATGACGGCGCGGGTCACCTTGTCGCGCCAGTCGAGCCGCCCGACCGCGACCGCGGGTTCGTTCAGGAGCGTGAGGGGGAACCCCTTTGTTTCGCTGTCCACCAGGAGCCGGTTGATGAGGGCCTGGGTGCGCTGGTCGAGGACGCGCTCCCCGGCGGTGCGGGCGCACTCCTGGACGAACGCGCCCAGGTTCCACTCAACGGGCGTGTCCACGCGCCCGCCGAGGAGCTTGCCTTTCAGTCCGGCAAACGGGATGCGGTCCCGCAACCCGCTGCCCGCGTACCGCAGGCGCGTGGTGACCCGCAGGTAGGCGGCCATGAGCCCGCGGAACCGCTGCTGGTCCTCGACGCTGAAGTGGTGCTCGACTTCCGTTTGGTACGGTTCGAGCGTGCCCACGAGCACGTCGGCCTGAACGTCGGCCTCTTCGGCGAGCGTTGCTTCCCACGCGGTTTTGACCTTATCCGCTTCGGCGGTCAGGTCGGGTGGGCGCAGGTGCTCGGCAGCGCGAACGATTTGCGCGAGCAGTTGCCCGACCCCGCGGGCCTTGACCGCTTCGATTTCGAGCCGCGTGAGTCCGAGTTCGAGCCAGCTCCGGAGCAACGCGAACTGTTCGCCTTCGGGCAGGTCGGGCGGTCTCGGCGGGGTGCCGCTCCCGCCGTGTGCTTTGGCCGCGTCGAGCCACAGTTGGGCCGTGGTGCGGAAGAGCAGGGGGTTCTGGAACCCTTCCGCCTTGAGGTCCGCGAGCAGGTCCTCATCGGGCCGGATGCCGCTCTCGCCCGTGAGGCACCGGTCCCACTTGTTGAGGACGAACGCGAACGCCCGGCGCTGCCGCTGCGCCTTGAACAGATCCCACCCGAGCCGGTCGTGGTACTTCTCCTGTGAGCCCACGTACAGGACGACGTCCGCGACCGGCAACAGCGCGAGCAGCTTGTCGCGGTTGGTGAGGTCGTTGGAGTCGATGTCGGGGGTATCGACGATGACCTTTTGTTCGAGCCCGGCGCGGTCGTGCTGCACGAGCCGACACAGCCGCAGCGCGGGGTCCAGGCGCTCGGATTTCACCGAGTGGTGGAAGTACACCACCGGGTCGCGCGTCGTGGGGCGGGTGAACGACGCCTGCGCGATGGGGCCGCCGGCGAGCGCGTTGAGTAGCGTCGATTTGCCGACCCCGGTGCCGCCCATGAGCATCACGACGAGCAGCGGTTTTTCAACGTCGAGGGTTTCGGCCTGGCGCCGGAGGTCGTCCGAGAGCCCTTCGAGTTCCGCGCGCTGCATCATCGCGAGCGGGTACTTTCGGCGCCCATCGAGCCACGCGCGGATGGGCCGGTCCAGCCCACGCAACAGCGGCGCGAGCGTTCGCAAGAGCGGTTGCGGCGGCGCTTCCGGGGTGGGTGCCTCCGCCTGCGAAGCGCTGGTGCCGGCGGGTTCTGCGGTGGGTTCTTCGGCGCTCATCAAGCCTGCCTCGGGGAAAACCGAAGCGACCCCGCCGGGTCGCTCGCGAAACGGTGCGGACCTATGCGGGCGGAGGGGCGGCGGGGGCCGATACCGGCGGCGAATCTTTGGGTGCC
>DASWYH010000253.1:0-3544 GCA_036405095.1 Gemmata sp.
TTTCACTCCGCCACGTCACACACGACGAGCCCGTTGTCTCCGGCTGCGGCGAACGTGAGGCCGTCCGGCGAGTACGCCAGCGCGTGAATGCTCCCCAATCCGAAGTCGTACACCGTGCGCCGCACCCGCGTCTCCGCGTCGTACACCTCGACCGAGCCGGGGCGCCCGGCCACGAGCAGCGTTTGACCGTCGGGCGCCGCTGCCAGCGCTGTGATTGTGCGAATGCCCGATTTCACACGAACCGGCTTCCGCTCCCGTACCGGGTTGACGAACTCCAAGAAGCTGTTCGACGCGATCACGGCCGATTCCCCGCCGGGCACGAACGCAACCGCGGGGGACCAGCTCGCCGAAAAGCGGTAGCCCCGCCCCACTCGCCCGTCCGACACGGCGTCGCTCGCGTTCGCACCGGCGACGTTCGGCAGGAACACCACGATCCCCTTGCGTGTCACCGCGATCCCGTGTCCCTGCGGTGCGAACGCGAGCGCGTAGATGTCGTCACCCGGCAGCACGTCCGCTTCCCCGGTCGTGCCGGTGCGCCAGAAGAACCCACCGGCGCCGTCCGGCATGTTCCCGCCGCCCGGCTTCCGCACCGCTGCCGCGAGGTACTGGCCGTCGACCGAAAACGAGAGCGCCCACACGGTGCGCGCCACCGGTGTCGGGTCACCGCCTACGAACACTCGCGCCACCGGGTCGAACTGGAAGGAGCGCTCCAGCGTCCGCGCGGTGTGGTGCCCGAGGTTGCGGCCGTCGAGGTCGCACGCGAACACCCGGCTGGCCGTTTCGCCGCGCCCCGGGCGCCCCGCGAACGCGATGCGGCTTCCGTCCGGCGGCACCGCGACCGCGTAGGTCACGTTCACGGTTTTGATGCTGGTGAGGCACTCGCCCGAAAGCGGGTTCCACACGCGAACCGTCCGGTCGCTGCCGCACGACACGGCGCGCCCGTCCGGGGCGAACGTGACCCCGCGCACGTCCTTCTTGTGGCCGGTCAACTTCAGCATCGCGCGCCCTCGCCCCCGCTCGCCCTCACATTAGCACACCCACGTGCGCCGCGGTCCCGGATTGCACTAACGCCCGCACACCGCGGCGGGATATGCTTCAGTTGGGGCGCTGACAGATGGGACGCTATTGTTGAAGGTGAAATGACCAAAGTTCCGCACGAGACGGCCGAACCGCAGGTCACGTTCTGGGGCGCGGCGCGGACCGTCACCGGGTCGATGCACCGCCTCGACGCCGCCGGCAAAACGCTCCTCCTGGACTGCGGGCTGTTCCAGGGGAAGCGGTCCGAGAGCTACCTCCGCAACCGCGACTTCCCGTTCCGCACCCGCGAGATCGACGCCGTCGTGCTGAGCCACGCGCACGTCGACCACTGCGGGAACCTGCCGAACCTCGTGCGCAAGGGGTTCGCGGGGCCGATCTACTGCACCCCGGCGACCCGCGCGCTCGCCGCGGTGATGCTCGGCGACGCCGCGAAGATCCAGGAAGAGGACGCGAGCTACCTGAACCAGAAGCGCCTGCGGGGCGAACCGAAGGTGCTGCCGCTGTTCGACGCGCGCGACGTGTACCGCACGCTCACCAAGATGCAGGCGGTCCCCTACGGGAAGCCGTTTGACATCGGCCGGGGCATCGAGATCACCTTTGCCGACGCGGGGCACCTGCTCGGTTCGGCCACCGTTCACCTGAAGCTCGCCGGCCCCGGCGGCGCGCGCCGGGTGACCTTCACGGGCGACATCGGGCGCCCGGGGCTGCCGATCCTGCGCGACCCCGAACCGGTCCCGGCCTGCGACCTCCTCATCAGCGAGAGCACCTACGGGGGGCACACGCACGAGCCCGTCGATGAGACCGCGGACAAGCTCGGCGAGGTGGTGAAGCGCACCGTCGAGCGCGGCGGGCGGGTCATCATCCCGGCGTTCGCGGTGGGCCGCACGCAAACGGTCGTGTACTTCCTGCACCAGCTCATTTCGGCCGGGAAGCTCCCCGAGCTTCCGATCTACGTGGACAGCCCGATGGCGAACCGCGCTACGGAGGTGTTCCGCGCGCACACCGAGTGCTTCGACGAAGAGACGCTGGGGCTGCTCGCCGTTCACCCCGACCTCTTCGGCGAGAAGCACGTGCGCTACGTCGAGTCCGTTAACGAGAGCGTGAAGCTGAACCGCACCGACCGCCCGTGCGTCATCATCTCCGCGAGCGGGATGTGCGAAGCGGGGCGCGTCCTGCACCACCTGAAGCACGGCGTGGGCGACCCGCGCAACACGGTCCTGATTGCGGGCTACCAGGCCGCGGACACACTCGGCCGGCGGCTGGTGGAAAAGCGCCCCGAGGTGCGCATCCTGGGGCGCCCGTGCCCGGTGAGGGCGGAAGTGGTCGTGCTCAACGGCCTTTCGAGCCACGCCGACCACGCCGACCTATTGCGGATGCTCGGCCCGCTCGCGGGTTCCACCGCCAAAGTGCGCCTCGTTCACGGTGAACTGGAGCGCGCCACGAAGTTGGCCGAGGGGCTCACGGGGATCGGGTTCGCGGACGTGGGCATCCCCGAGCGCGGCGAAACCGTGACCGTGTAAGAGCAGAAGAGTTTATCCACAGATTGCGCAGATTAACACAGATTGGAAAACAGAGAAGAGTCTATTCTAATCTGTGTTGATCTGTGCAATCTGTGGATAAACTCTTCACTTCACCTCACTTCACCGGCTCAATGCCGAAGTCGCGGACGGTGAACAGCGGGCGGAAGTCGTACTTCGCGAGCGCCTCACGCGCCCCTTGGAGGCGGTCGCAGATGCACACCACACGAACCACCGTCGCGCCCTTCGCTTCGACCGCTTCGATCGCCTGAACGACGCTCCCGCCGGTCGTTAACACGTCGTCGATCACCACCACCTTGTCGCCCGCGTTCACCTGTCCCTCCACGAGTTCTTTCGCGCCGTGCTCTTTCGTTTTCTTGCGCACGAAGAACCCTTCGAGGTGCCGCCCGTGGTGGTGGAACGCGGTCAGCGCGGCGGCGGCCATCGGGATCGCGCCGACCTCCAACCCGCCCAGCGCCTGGAACTCGAGGTCGTGCGTCGCGTCGTACAGGAGTTCGCCAAGGAGCGTCAGCGCCTCGGCGTGGAACAGCACCTTCTTCGAGTTCACGTAGTACGTGCTCTTCTTGCCCGACGCGAGCGTGAAGTCGCCGAACTGCAAGGCGCGGGCGCGGAAAAGCTCTTTGAGTCGGTCGCGTGCGGACATTAGAAACTCCGAGTGTTGATGAACGTTGGCCGCAGGGGGGGGCGAACCCCGGCCACAGGGGGGTGGGCGCGTCGCGCCCGGCGGTCGGGGGGCCGAATCGGCGTCCCTCTCACCCCCGGCCTTGCGGCCGGGGTTCGCCTCACAGCGCATCGATTTTCGCGGCCACGATGAAGTCGTTCGCGGACAGCCCGCCGATCGCGTGCGTGCTCAGCTCGACCGCCACGTGGCGGTAGCCGGTCAGGTGCAGGTCGGGGTGGTGCTGCTCTTCCTCCGCGAGATCGGCCACCTTCTGAAGGAACCCCATCGCGGTGACGAAGTCCTTGAA
>DASWYH010000254.1:0-7751 GCA_036405095.1 Gemmata sp.
ACCGCACGTCGCCGATGTCGAGCGCCGCGGACGGCGCCTCGTCGGGCAGCTCGTCCGAGAGGCACCCGACCGGAGCCGGCCGGCCCCGCGTCGTGTGATACGTGCCGCCGTTGCGAAGGCGCAACGCCTCGCGCTCGCACGCGCCCTTGACCGATAACTGCACCCAGCCACGAAACGCCATGTCGATGTTGCCGCCCGCGGGTACGCGCGCCGGGTCGAATTGCGACAGCTTGCGCGACAGCTCGAGGGCCGCAGTCTGTTCGAGGTCCGCCTCCTCCTGGCTCCCCGGTCCGAAGTGGAAGCGCTCCCGAACCGCCCGCGCGATAGTCCTCGACCAGTCGAGGTGCGAGCGTGCCCCGTGACCCTTCGGGTCGAACACCGGCGCCGTCAGGTCGATCACCGAGGTAGTCGTCATTGAGGCGATCCTGTTCACGTGTCCACTCGATTATAGCGCCGCGTTTAAGGCCCCGCGCTGCGCGTTTAAGGGGCTTTTGGTGTTCGGATGGCTACTACCCCTGCGGATCGTGAATTGGCCGCTCCCGCGCATCAAGAGAAGCGCACCAAGCTGTGTCTCCGCGCGCCCCACCTCGTGCCAGCGGTTGCCCCGGGACGGGTCGCGCTTCCAGAGGACATAAAGTTCCTTGTCCATAGCGCTGTCCATAGCGAAGAAATCGCTATGGACAGATGAAACCCTTTGTTTTCCAGTCTTGGTCATAGCGGTCACAGCGGTCATAGCCTTTTAGGGAAAACTACCACTGGCAATGAGCCGCTCCGGAGCGAAGGAGGCGGTGACAGGGGGGGGGCGTGTGCAGTGGTCCGTGTGTTCTCGGGGATAAGGACCGCCTTGACCGCTGTGACCGCTGTGACCGCCCCTTGCGCCGCAAGCACTTGCGGCGTCCATAGCGATTTTTTCGCTGTGACCAGATGGGCGATTCGCTGTGACCACTCAGGGTGGAACGTCCGAATCGGGGCTCCACCCGGGCACGTCGCGGCGCTTGCGGTCGTACTCGGTGAGCAGCGCGTCGGGGCGCCCGCCATCCCCCCACTGGATGCCGAGGTACACTTGCTCCCGCTCCCGGCCGACCCGCCGGCGCTGCTTCGTGACGCCCTTGAACACCTTCCGCAGTTCCACCCCGAAGTTGCCGTCGTTGAGCGCCATGTACCGCCGCAACCGGCACCACTCGCAGTAGGCCGCGTACACCTCGGTGGTCCGCACGGGCTGATCCAGGTCCGCTAACAGCAAGTGCTCCTCCAGGAACTGCCGGTGCGGGTTGCACAGGTCCCGGTGCTCGGTCTTGGCGGCTTCGCCGACCTGCGATGAGCTGAACCCGTTCTGCCGGTACAGCCGGTGTAACCCGGCGAGCGCCCAGTTCAGAACACCCGGCAGCTCGCCCGATGCGGTCCACCATCCCGGGTCGCTCATCCCGTGGACCTTCTCCGCCTCGGTGATCTGCACCGTGAACGGCACGAGCTGGTAGCGCCGCCACACGCCCTCCGACCGGTCCGCGAACCGCGGCAGCGTGTTCGTCGAGAGCAACAGCCGGGCGGTGGGCCGCGCCGAAATGGGCGCCTTGTTCTTCCGGTCGAAGCTCATCAGGTCGCCCCCCACGAAGCTCTTCAGCTTCGCTTCCGCGACCTTGTCCAGCTCCCCGACCTCGGCGACCGCGTTCACGAGCTTCCCCAGCGTGGCCCCGAGCGCGAACCGCTCCCCGAACTCCTCCAGCGGCACCGACGCATAGTTGTGGTCCCCGATCAGGGACCGCAGCACCGCCAGGAACGTGCTCTTCCCGTTGCTGCCTTCGCCGGTCAAAACGAAGAACTGCTGGAACCGGGTGTCGTACCGGAGCAGATACCCGGCGACCTCCTGGAGCACGAGCTGGCGCTCCCGGTCGCCGTCGGTGACCCGCGCGAGAAACGCATCGAACCGCGGGCACCGGGCCGCGGCGTCGAACGCCACCGGGAGCGCCGCCGGCGTGAAGTACAGCGGGGTGGCCGGGACGAGCGCCGGCTTGCCGCTCGCGAGCAGCTCGGCCACGTCGAGCAGCCCGTTCGCGCAGGCGATGTACTCGCGCTGTTCCGGAGCGGGTCGCACCCGCGGTATCCGGTTCGGCCGCGGCTCGTCCGCCACGAGCATCGCGGGCCAGGTCGTATCGGCTTCGAGGTGGACCATCGACGCCGCGGCGGTGACCGCGTTGCCCACCTTGCGACCGTCGAGCTTGACCACCGCGGGCCGCGGCCCCTGGCACCCGCCGAACTCCCACGCGGACACGGCCACGCGGTGCGCGGCCTCGCACTCGGCGCGGAGCACGGTCCACCCGCGCAGGTCGAAATCGCTGTCGCTCACCGTGACGTACCGGCCCCCGCGCCACTCCCACCACTCGGCCCGGTGGTAGATCACGGTCGGCAGGTGACCGGCGCGCGGGACCAGCAAGCGCCCCATCCGGTGCGGGTCCATGAACTCCTCGTGAACCGGCTCCTCGTCGCCCGGCCCGGGATCGGCCATCGGTTCTCCCGGGGGCGGTTGGTCGCTACCGTTCGGGGCCGGGGCCACGGGCAACCTCCGTGCGCGCCGCGGCGCGTACCCCTCTTTGCGGAGCTGCTTCGCGCACAGATTGAAGTCCCCGCGGAACTCCAAATGGCACCGGAGCCAGCTCGGGTTGAGCCCGCGGTCGAACGGGATGCCGGCCGCGTCGGTGAACCCGTAGAAGAGGGGCACGCCCGACACGACCATGATGTTACCGGACTTGTCCCCGTCCTTGCCCGGGCGCCGGAAGTCCCAGCGCTCGCCACGGTGCCCGGCCGACACCCACCCGTTTCGCTCCAGCATCGCCCCGACCGACTCGACGGTCGCAGCTCGGTTGAACGCCGCGAACACGTCCGTGTCCGGATCGGTTCCCGATGCGCCGCTTGTGCGCGCGGCACCGGTCGCGCGAGGCGCACGGGCGACCGGTGCCGGCGCAACGGGTTGTTCGAGAGCTTCGGCCGGGATCAACTCCGGCGAATCGCCCGTGAGCGCGAGGACGTGCTCGACGGCCGCGGCCCCGTCGAGCCACGCGCCGCCATCCCAAACCCGGCTCCAGAACTCGCGCGAGTGGTGCCGGCCCGGGAGCCGGAGCCAGTTGCCGTACTTGGTTTCGTCGTCGATCTTCGGTTGTTTGGGGAACGCTTCGGGTGGTTTCGCGAACCCGAACTTGGCGGAATCGCGCACGAGCCATCGCCCGAACGCGAACAGCCGATCCCCGGGCACGGGATCGGCGAGCAGCGCGCGCACGTGATACCCGCCGGCGCCGTTCGACTCGGTCAGGAGCGGCTTGAACCCGATCCCGACCAGCCGCTCGAACACGGACCGGGCAAACCGCTCGTTGGCGACCGGATCGGCCACCGTGCCCGGGTGCGCGTCGATGTCCACGCCGGCCCATTTTCCGCACCCGTCCGCCCCGAGGGCGTGCGCCCCGACGACGTGCGCCGTGTCGGTCGCACGGAAGTGCCGCGCGAGCAACCGGTGATCGACGTGCCCCGACCGCGGCCCCTTCGCGGGCGCCGTGTACGTGGACGTTTTGCCGTCCCGGACAAAGTACGCCCCGCACCGGTCCGAGCGGTTCACGATGCGCACCATCGCCCACTCGGCCAGCTCGTCGGCCCGCGCGTGCCAGGGGGTGCCGGTCGAAGGTTCCATACCCGCCTTCAGTTCACAGAGTCGGTGCGAACGCCTTCAGCCTCCGGATGCGGTACGGGGTCGATGACCACGCCATCAACCAGCCCGCGGCCGGCGGAAAAGACCAGGAACTTCTCGACCTTCGCCTTCTTCAATCGCTTTGCAAAGTCGCTTACGGTCGGGTCGGCTATCACCCGCTCTTCGACCAGCATCTCAACGACTGCGAACAGGTCGCTCAGCTCGTACTCGACTCGCTCGGTGTTGGTGAGACCCTGCCCAGGCTGCACCTCAGCCAGACCGAACCGGAGAGCCTTGCTGACACGCTGTGCCACCTCGGCGCACTCCTCGGACAAGATCGTTAGCAGGTGCTCCGTGCGCGTCATTGGTCCCTCCCTTGTTGGTTTGCGGCCCCGGCGATCGGCAACCGTGGCATCGGCCGGACCGCAAGCTCTCCGGTGCCCAGATGAACGCGGGGCAGTGCGAGCAGGTCGGCAGATCGAACATTGTGGCTCCCGTAGATCGACCCGGCGGGCGGGCGTCCGGAGGGTGTGCCCGGCGGTCCCTCTTGGCCGCCGAGGTTCTCCCGCCCCATCCTCCCGCCGGGCGTGTCTCAGCCGACGAGCTTCAGCTCGGGCAGGTTCTTCCGCCGGCGCTCGGCGAGCAGCTCGTCCAGCGTCCTCTTGTGTGCCGCCCGCTCCCGGCGCGGGCGCGCACCGAGCAGCCGCGCCAGTTGGTCCCGCTCGTCATCGGTGCAGAGCAGGAGCAGCACCTTCGCACAGTCGAAGGCCCCGCCCTCGACCACTTCCACCGCGCCGTCGTACAGCTTCATCGGACCGCCTCCGCTTGGCACTGACACGTCAGACACACGCTGATCAGGCACGAGCCGGTGAACCGGCCGCACCCGCACACCCACTCCTTGCACCCCCAGCACCGGCCCCGCGGATCGAGCGGCACCTTGCACGTCGGGCACGGCTTCGGCGTCGGCGTCGGGTTCTTCTGCCGCTGCTGCGCGCCGGCGCACCACGCGCGCCACGCCCCCTGATCGCGCATCACCCAATCGGGCGGCTGATCGGGCACGTGGCGGTAGCTCGCCGACACGAACCGGCCCCCGCGCCGCTTCCCCTTCTCGGTCCAGTCCAGGAACATCACCGACGGCTCGCCCGCGAGCACGTAGGCCGTAAGCGACTCGTCCACCGCGGGCTCGTCGGCGAGCTGGTCGAGCGCGTCGAACTTGCCCGCGGCATCTCGGACCACGCGCAGGAACAGCGGCGCCCGCCGGAGCGACAGCACCACGCCCGCAGCGGGTCCGTCGGTGAACCGGGTCATGCCGCCCCCTTGATGGGCGATGCGGCATTTCGGAGCCGTTCGATGGCCCGCTGTTCAATCATTCCGACGCGGGTCTTACTGATCCGGAGCGCGAGCGCGCACTCTTGCAGCGTCAGGCCCTCGACGCACCGCATGCACAGGACCAACCGCGAGCGCCAGTCCAGGCACCGCCGCCGGGCTCGCAACTCGTCCGAGCACCAGAGCGCGAGCGCCGGGTTCGGTCCGGGTGCCCGGTGATCGATCAAATTCGTCAGCGCGAACGGCTCGCCCAACCCATCGACCGGGACCGTCCGATTCACGCGCGCCGACTGCGCCAGCTTCTCCACCGCCCGCCAGAGCCGGCGCCGCACGTGCGTGCGCGCGAACGCGCCGAACGGTACTCCCGGGTTCGCAACCGGGTCGAATGCCCGGGCGCTTTCGCACAGCGCGAACAGGGCGATTTGCTCGAACTCTTCGCGCCCGTACCGGCGGCGGTACGCCGGGCGCACGTTCTGGTTGACCTCGCGATGCACCCACGCCGTTGCCCGCTCGTTGAGCACGAGCTGCTGTTGGGCTCCGGTAAGCGCGGTCAGGTCCGGCGCCTTGGACATCACGCCACCACCGGTAGCGCGCGCCGGGTCAGTGCCGCCCGGGCTTTGTTCGTTCCGCCGCCGTGCAGGCTGAATCCGATGGCCAACTCCGATCCCCGAAGCCGGGCGTCGTCGAAGCACAGCCGGCACGCGGTGCAGGTCCGGTCCCGGGTCTGCTGTGGGCACGGGATCACCTTTGCGGTGCCGATCGGGTAGGCCGCGTCACCCCCGAACCGGTCCACCACGAGCGCCGCGGCGTACCCGCGCTCACGGGCCGCGGCCACGTCCGCGACGGTCTCACAGCTCGCGAGGATCGACACCCGGCCCCAGCACTCACGCGGCACCCGCCGCCAGGCGTGCGTGTACCCCCACACCTTGACCGCCAGCCCCGTCGCCCGGGCGCGCTCCGTGTACCGCCAGCACGCCGCGGCAATCACCCGCGTGCCCTCGGAGGTCGCGCTGTCCCCGGCGACGTGCAAACGCAGGTCGCGGTCCGCGGGGAGCTGATCGATCGCGTCCGCTTCGGCCAGTGCGAGTTGGAGCGGGGTCGCGTCCAGTGCGCCGGCGGTGATCCGGTCCCAGTGAATGCGGGTGTTGTCGTGCTCCGCGTAGCAGCCCTTCTCTTTGAACGCGCACGAGTCCGGGCACGACTGGCGGGCCACAATGGTGACCGCGGCCCGGCCCAGCTTCATGTTGTTGCTGCGTGCACGGGCGATCACGCCGGAGCCCGGTTGCACGTGAGCGGCCCGGGACCGGGTCCACGCGAGCGCCGACTCGCCGGAGCACCGGAGCGGGCGCCGGCTGTGCGCGGCGAGCTTGCCCCGCTCGACCGCCCGGTTCACGTTGCACGGGTGCATCCCCACCACGTCCGCGAGCTGCTGCGCGGAATACAGGGTCGCGGGCTGGAGCAGCGCGAGCGCGCGCGCGTGCGCTTCCGCCGGAGTGGTCATCACTGGCGCGTCCTCAAAGGTTAAATGGTTCTTTCTGTCGGCTCGGCTGGCGCCCTCGCGGGGCGGGTCACTTTCACACACCGGTCGTGTCGCGTTCGGGCGTTCCATCGTCCGCGCGTGACACGACCCTAACTCACCTGTCCGGCAGTCCAACACACCCGCGGCGTAGCGCCGCAGATCCCGCTGATCCGTGCCCCCCGCGAGGGCGTGTTCTCAATTGGCCGCGGATCTGAGCTTCCGCCGCATCGCTCCGCGACTCGTGCCCTCGCCGTGCCGTGGCCGGGCGCACAGGCTGAGCGGTTGTGCCGCCGAGCCCTCGGGGCGCAGAGCCCCCATTGCGCCGTTTAAGAGCTGCGACACCCGGCTCTCCGAATAGCCGAGGTGGGCGGCGACATCCTTCAGGCGCCCGTGGAAGTCGGCCCGCAACAGGTACAGGCGGAACATCACGGCCGACTTTCGATCGAGCCGTTTCGAGTACGCCCGAACCGTGTCCTCGCTCTCCAGCTCCCAGCCCACGGGCAGCTCGTCGGCCGGGATCTGATCGGCCACCGTCTCCGGCTCGCCCTCTCGGCCCCCGAGCCGTTCGCTGCCCAACACGATGCCGGGCGCGTACCCGCACGCCCGCGCCCGGCGCCCGATCCGCATACCCGCGGAAAGGCTCGCCCGCACGCTGTCGAGCAGCCGGCCCCGGATGATCACCAGTGCCCACGTCTTCCACTCGGAGCGGTCCGGCTGCCAGCTCGCCGCCGCCTCGCACAGCGCGAGCCGGGCGACCGACAGGAGTTCGTCACGGTGCCGGGGGCACCGCTTCGAGAAGACCCGGGCGGCCGTGTTCGCGATCGCGAGACTCTCCGGGGAGCCGGCCAGATCCCGCTGTGCGTCGGTCAGGCGGTCCATTTGCGGGCTCCTTTCGGCGCGACACAGAACACCGCGAACGCCCGCGGCACCGCGGGGAACTTGCCGGCCCGGAGCCGCACCACCGCGCGCACCTGGTACGGCTCCAGCACCGCGGCCGGGATGAGGGCGCCGGGCGCGCACCCCGCGACCGCACCGGCTACCAGCCGGTATCCGTCGCGGGTACTCTCCCCGAGAACGCACCCGGCCGGGATGCGCCCGTCCGCGGCCCACCGCTCGAACAGCAGCGCCACCGGCTCACCCGGGGGCAGCTCGATGTCGCGCCCGACCGGTTCGCCCTCGGGCCGGGTGCGGGGCGGCGGGGTGTGTTCGTCGAAGTCGTCGGCCGGGGCCGGC
>DASWYH010000255.1:0-4576 GCA_036405095.1 Gemmata sp.
GCTCGAACTGTACGGCGTATTTGCTCGCCTCGTCCTTCCACCAGCTCGACACCACGTTGAGCGACAACCGGCCGCCGCCCCCGATGTGGTCGATGTTGGCGGCCTGCTTCGCCAGCAGCGCCGGGTTGTGGAACGTCGGGCGCACCGCGACCATGAGTTCCAGCTTCGACGTGACCGCGGTGAGCGCCGCGGCGGTGCTCCAGGCGTCCAGGGAGGGCGCCTCGACGCCCTTGATGTCGTTGAGGTTCAGTTCCGCGACCAGGGACAGGTCGAACCCGATCTGCTCGGAGCGCTGCGCGAGCTTCTTGGTGTAACCCCAAGTCGCGGACATGCCCTCGTCATCGACGTTCCGCAGCCACCCGCCGAACACGGGCATCCAGTAGCCGTAGCGCATGAGTTGCTTTCTCTGGGACCGCGGGCGTCCCGCCCGCAAAACCGATCGGGTTCAAAACGCATTTGGAAGGTACGCAAGTGCCCCGGAACTGGACCCCAGCGGGCGGGACGAACTCGGCCGCAACCTTGGCGAGCGCGTACCGGAACGCAAGTGCCCCCGGAACTGGACCGCAGCGGGCGGACCTCATCGAGTGCCCGCCCGTTAGGTGCGTCAAGTACGCAAGTGCCCCCGGAACCGGACCCCAGCGGGCGGGACGAACTCGGTCCCAGGGAACACCTCGACTCCGCCGTCAGAAAATCTTGCTGCTCAATATGCAGCGGGCGGGACGCCCGCGGTCCCAGGGAACACCGCCACGATTCTTTCGGAATCACCCGGCGCGCGCCACGAGGTAATCGACCAGCCGCACGAACGGGTCGAAACCCACCACGTTCACTGCGTCCGCGACGAAGTTCGATAGCGCGTTGATGTCGTAGTAGACGAGCCGGCCGTCGCGGTCGTCGATCATGTACTCGATCCCGCCGACATCGATTCCCGCGGTTCGCATGATCGTTTCGCACGCCGAAACCACCTCGGGGGGCGGCGTGTAACCTTCGACCTTCAGCCCCGTTTTGGGCGCGTCGATCGGACACGCGGCGCGGACCAGTTCCACCCCGTCGGCCCGCTGGCAGATGTCGGCGGGGCACAGGTTGAACGAGTCGCCCGTGGTGTGAACCTTGATCGCGTAGAGGAACTTCCCCCCCAGCGTTTCGACGCGCGTGATGTGGCCGCCCCGCGCCGGCACGAACTCCTGCACCAGGGCCGTGTAATCGACGCCGAAGTCGAGCTGGTTCGCGGCCACCGACGCGGCCAGCGATTCGCGGCTCTGGTACTTCACGATCCCGGCGCCGCTCCCGCCGATGTTCGCCTTCACCACCACCGGGAACCGCAGCCCCTCCGCCGCTTCGACCGCTTTGGAGCCGTGGTTAATGACACGGGCCTTCGGGTAACCCAGCCCGAGCGCTTCGAGCAACGTGAGCTGCCGCGCCTTGGACAGCTCGATGGAGAACCCGTTCAGCCCGTTCACGACCGGAACACCGAGGCGCTCCAGGTGTGCCATGTACGCCTGCGTGAAGAACATCCCCTGAACCCCGCCGCGCAGGTACGCCGACGGGCTCATCCGGTTGAACACGAGCGCGTAGGGGGAGTGCGCCTCGCCGGGGTCGAAGGCGTGGGCGCGCGGGTCGATCTGAACGAAGGGGATGCCGCGGCGCGAGAGTTCCGCGAACAGCGGGCGGAACCAGTCGGGGTGTTCGTGGTAAATGGCGAACGGCTTCGGCATCGGCGCTCCTCGGGGGGTGCCGTCGATTGTAGCCGTAACGAGAACGGCCGCTAGACCGCGGCCGGGTTCGTGCGGTGCCGCTCCCACACATCAATAGCCGCCGCGAGATCGGGCACCGCTTCCGAGAGGCCCGCGCCGTGCCCCGTGCGCACCAGGAGCGCCCGGCACCCCGCCGCGAGCCCGGCTTCGGCGTCGCACGGCTTGTCGCCGATCATCCACGAGCCCGCGAGGTCGATACCGAGGTCACGGGCCGCGGCCAGCAGCATCCCGGGCTTCGGTTTGCGGCACCCGCAGGTCACGCGGTACACACCAATACCTTCTTTCGGATGGTGCGGGCAAAAGTAGAACGCGTCCACCACGGCACCGCGCTCGGCCAGGAGCGCGATCAGGCGCTCGTGAACCTCGACCACACGACTTTCGGGGAAGTACCCGCGGGCGACCCCGGACTGATTGGTGACCACTACCACCAGCACGCCGAGGTCATTTAACCGGCGAACCGCTTCGGCCGCACCGGGAATGAGCCGCACCTGGTCGGGATGGGAGAGGTAGTTCACCTCCTCAATGAGGGTGCCATCGCGGTCCAGAAACACGGCTTCACGCAACATGTGTCACGTCCCGGTTCGTCACGAAGTTCCGAAGCGCGTCCGGCGTGCCGATGTCGTGAAACGTCGCCTCTTGGGGGAACGCGGCCAGCGCCAGACCGTCGCGCAGGGCCGCCGGGAACACGTCCCGTTCGAGGGAGACTGCCACCCCGGCGGGCACCCGATCGAGCAGCGCGCGTTCGATCAGGTACACCCCCGCGTTGACCCAACCGCCCTGCCCCGCACCGGGCTCTTTCTCCCGAAAGTGGGTGACCCGGTCCCCGTCGAACTCGATCGCGCCGTAGCGGCTCGCGTCCGGCACGTGCGCGAGCGTGAGGGTCGCAACCGCCCCTGTCGCACGTGAGGAGGAATGGGTCCGGGACACGCGCGCGAGGTCAACATCCATATAGGTGTCGCCGTTCACCACGAGCGCGGCCGGGGCGAAGAACCGCTCCGCCCGTTTGAGTGCGCCGGCGGTGCCCAGCAGCGTTTCGCCGTCGCGCACGTAGTCGATGCGCACGCCGAGCGCGGCCCCGTCGCCGAACGCCCCTTCGATTTGATCCGCCATGTGCCCGACGCACAGCACGAAGCGCCGGGCGCCGCGGGCGCGCAGCAGCTCCAGTTGCACCTCCAGGAACGGGCGCCCGGCGCCGACCGGGGCGAGCGCCTTCGGGCGGTCCGCGACGGCGGGCCGCAGCCGCGTTCCCAGCCCGCCACACAGCACGATTACCGGAAGATCGAGAGTCACCGTTGGGGCTCCTTCGCACCTCGCGCGAGCCACAGAGGTACAGCGCCGCGGCAGCGGGTGTCAACGGGAGGTGGCGGAGAAGCCGACAGCGGGCGTCAAAATCTACCACAGGTCGGCGTATTCACAGTAAGCGACAAGGGCACCAACGAACGCCCAAAAGTCCGAACCAGTCAGCGATTCTCTCGGAGTCAGTTCATGCTTAACAGTATCCGCATTGCGCTAATGACGCATAACCAGGAGTTGCTCACGGACGCGCGCAAGCTCGCGCTGACCGAGGGGCACACCGTGGACGCGCTGCCGCCGGACGCCCCGGAGCCGGAAGCGGGCCACTTCGACGGGATCATCGCGGACCTGCCGCGGGCCGCCCGGTACGCCCTCGCCCGCCAGATGTTCCTTGACAAGCTGGCGAAAATCGCCAAGCGGTTCCCGGTCCTCGTGCTGGACCGCGGGCTGAGCTACCCCGAGGCCGCGTTCCTCCGCGCGGCGGGAATCCGCTGGCTACCCTCGCTGCGGCTGCAAGCGTTCGGTGTGCTGCTCAGCCACCCGCTCGCACAGGCCGCGCCCCGCAACGAACCGGAGCTGCTCGTCGCGAACGAGGAATAAACGAACCGTTCCGGGGCGCGGTGAAAGGCCCGCACCCCGGAACGGTTCATCTGCTGTCGAACTCAAGCGCGCCGCTTAGTTGCTTCGGGCTCCTCGTGCCGGTGGCGATCGTTTATAGGCGGGGCACAGCCCGCTACCGAAACGGAACTCGTTCACGATCACTTGATCGGTTGCCAGCAGTCGAGGAGCTTGTTGGAGCAGCTCGGGCCGGTCGAGCCCACGGCGTACTTCTCGGGTTGCTGGGTTGCGTGTTCCGCCGCCGCGATCAGCGGGTCCATGATCTCCCACGCGCGCTCGATCTCGTCGGCCCGCATGAACAGGCTCGCGTCGCCCTGGATGGCGTCCAGCAGCAGCCGCTCGTAAGCCTCCGGCAGCGCCTGGCTCGGGTACGCCTTCTTGTAGTCGAACGTGAGGTCGTGCGGCTGGAGCGACACCCCGTCCACGTCGGGCACCTTGGTCTGGAAGTTGATCGAGATCGACTCGTTCGGCTGGATCACCATCCGGAGCCGGTTGCACTGGAGCGTCTGCCCGGGCGGGAGCGGGAACATGAGCCGCGCCGGGCACTTGAACTGGATCAGCACCTCGCTGTACCGGGCGGTGAGCCCCTTCCCGCTCCGCAGGTAGAACGGCACCCCGTGCCACCGGTTGTTGTCGAGTTCGAGCTTGATCGCGGCGAACGTCGGGGTCCGCGAGTCCGGCTTCACCCCCTCCACGTTCAGGTAACCATCGTACTGGCCCAGCGCCATCACCTTCGGGGCGTCGGCCTCCGTGTTGATCTTCACCGTCGAGAGCACCTTCATCTTCTCGTTCCGCAGGTTCTCCGCGGTGTACCGGTTCGGGTCCTCCATCGCCACCATCGTCAGGATCTGGAGCAGGTGGTTCTGGATCATGTCGCGCATGACCCCGCTGCCGTCGTAGTAGTCGCCGCGGCC
>DASWYH010000256.1:0-1854 GCA_036405095.1 Gemmata sp.
GCCGAAACGGTGTCCCGGTACGGCCGCGTCAAGCTCGAACGCATCGACGCCGACCACCTCAAACTGGTGTGCCCCGACAAACCCCTGCTGGCCGAGCTGGCGCGCAACAAGAAGGTGAAAGAGTACCTCGGCGACCGGATCGACGACACCACCTTCGCCGTCACCCCCGCGTTCCGCGGGGTGCTGAAACAGGCGCTCATCACCGTCGGCTACCCGGCGGAAGACATCGCCGGGTACACCGAGGGCGCGGTGCTGCCCATCGCCCTGCGCGAGACCGCGGCGAGCGGGGTGCCGTTCCACGTGCGCGACTACCAGCGCGAGGCCGCCGACGTGTTCCACGCGGGCGGCGACGTGCGCGGCGGGAGCGGGGTGATCGTGCTCCCGTGCGGGGCCGGGAAGACCGTCGTGGGCATCGTCGCGATGTCGCTGCTCCAGAAAAACACCCTGGTGCTCACGACCAGCATCACGGCGGTGAAGCAGTGGCGCCGCGAGATCATCGACAAGTCGACGCTGACCGAAGACGAGGTGAAGGAGTACACCGGCGAGACGAAGGACATCGGCCCGGTGACGGTTGCGACGTACCAGATCCTCACGTACCGGCCGGACAAGACCGAAGACTTCCCGCACTTCGGGCTCTTCGAGCAGCGGGACTGGGGCCTCATCGTCTACGACGAGGTCCACCTGCTCCCGGCGCCGGTGTTCCGCGTCACCGCCCAGATCCAGGCCCGCCGGCGGCTGGGGCTCACGGCCACGCTGATCCGCGAGGACGGGCGCGAGGGCGACGTGTTCTCGCTCATCGGGCCGAAGAAGTACGACGTGCCCTGGCGCGAGCTCGAAACGAAGGGCTGGATCGCGTCCGCGAGCTGTTCGGAAGTGCGGGTCGCGCTGCCGACCGACGCGACGCGCATGGAGTACGCCGTTGCCGACCACCGGGCCAAGTACCGGATCGCGAGCGAGAACGTAGCGAAGGACGAGGTCGTTGCGGAACTGTTACGGCGGTACAAGGACCAGCGGGTGATCGTGATCGGTCAGTACCTGTCGCAGTTGAAACGGCTGAGCGAGCGGTTCGAGATCCCCATCATCACCGGCAGCACCGGGAACGCCGAGCGCGAGGACCTGTACGGCAAGTTCCGCACGGGCGAGGTGCGGCACCTGGTGCTCTCGAAGGTCGGGAACTTCGCGATCGACCTCCCGGACGCGAACGTCTTGATCCAGGTGAGCGGCACGTTCGGTTCGCGCCAGGAAGAGGCGCAGCGGCTCGGGCGCATCCTCCGGCCGAAGAGCAGCGGCGACGGCGACGCGCACTTCTTCACGCTCGTGTCGCGGGACACGCGCGAACTGGACTTCGCCCACCACCGCCAGATGTTCCTGACGGAGCAGGGTTACAGCTACGAGATCCTCGACGAGCGCGACGTGATCCCGCCGAAATCCGCTGCGGGGTGAACCTTGCCCGAGAAACCGACCTTCGTCATCGACGGAGCGAACTTCCGCGACTTCGCCGGGTTCATCGAAGAATGTAACCGCGGCTTCATCCGCGAAACATCGGGCGGAGGCGAATGTCACGGGAGCGTGGACGCGCTCCATGATTATTTGTATTGGGGTCCGTACAACGGCGGCCTGTGGACGCCGACGGTCATCGTTTGGCGCAACGCGACGAAATCGCGTATCGATTTGGGGCACCGTGCGATGGCGAGTTGGCTCGAAGAGAACTCGCGGGAGTGCCACTACTCAAACGTTCTGAGTGTACTGCGGCGACTCGAAGACGCGCGCCAGTACCGAGGGCCGACGCTCTTCGACTGGCTCGCTGGGATCGTTACTGCACCGGCTCATGTTGAGCTTCGACTGGAGTAGTCC
>DASWYH010000257.1:0-6413 GCA_036405095.1 Gemmata sp.
GAAGCTCGAACTGATGCGGTGGAAGGGGCAAACGGTCTGGGGCCTGGGGCACGTCCGGTCGCTCGACACCGGGTTCCTGCGGCTCGAACTGGACGTGTACCGGAACGTGGTCGGGATCGTGAACCTGATCCGCGGGGCCGAGCGGTTCGCACCCGACGACGTGATCCTGCACACGCACAACGGGATGTACTCGAACCCGTTCGGCCAGTCCGACGTGCGCGCGGCGACGAAGGCCGCGAACATCATTGAGGACGTGTACAAGGTCTGGTACATCGCGCTAAAGGTGTACGGTCTCCCGTACATGACGGCGAAGTCGAAACCGGCGAACAAAAAGGCGATGGCCGCGGCGCTGGAGTCGTTGCGGGCTGGCGGGTACGCCGTAACCGAACCCGATGAATCGATCGATGTCATCAACCTCGCGGCGGCAGCGGCGACGAACGGGTTCGAGGCGATGGTTCACACCATGCGTGAGGACATTTTCTTCGCGGTCCGCGGCGCCTCGCTGCCGTTCCTGGAGGGCGACGGCGGGCAGAACGCGCACGGCGACGCCAGCGTGCAGAAGTTCGCGAGCGACGTGAACGAAGTGGTCGGCGCGATGGACGTGTGCGACACGTTGAACCGTCAGCTCGTGCCGTTCCTGATCCACCCGAACTTCGGTGACATCGACCTGCCGCGGATCAAGCTCGGCGGCACCGACTGGTCGGAGACGAAGGATCTGCTCGACATCGTCGAGACCGCGAAGCGGATCGGCATGAAGCCGTCGGCCGAGTGGGCGTACAAGGTCACCTCGATCCCGCCCGAGCGCGACGGACAAGACGCGCTCGTCTCGATGGAGGAGAAGCAACAACAGCAGGCCCAGCAACCGCAACTGGCGGCGCCTGCCGACCCGAACGCGGCTCCGCCCCAGCCGGCGGCCCCCGCTCAGCCCGCCGCGCCCGCCGGCTTTTCGGCTCCGCCCTCACGCGATGGGCCGGTGTGGCTCGCGACCTCGCGCATCTCCGCCGACCCGAAGCGGTTCCAGTACAAGCCCGGCCACGACGCCGGCGACGGCACCGTGCGCGACCTGCCGGCGGAGAAGTTCGACCCGCGGAAGTGCAAGCCACTCCTGTGCTGGCGCGACCCGGCCACGGGCGAGGTGTTCGTTGTTGACGGACACCATCGGCTCGCCTGGGCGGAGCGCGACGGCGTGAGCCGAGTGCCGGTGCAGTGGCTCGACGCCAAGACCGCGGAAGAGGCGAAGGAGCAGGGCCGCCGCGCGAACGAGTTCTCCGCCCCGCTCACGTTCTCGGCGGGTGCCCAACCTGAACCCGCAAACATCGACGCGGCGCAACTCGTTCGCGTCGTTGATGCGCTCATCGCGGAGCTGAAGCCGTGAATACCGACGAACTCATTACCGAGGAGTGGCTCAGTGCCCGCGGCTGGAAACTCACGACTCAGCGGAACGACAACAACACGCAACTGCCCGGCTTCCGCCTGCGGCCGGTCGCGCCCGATTGCCTGGGCTGGCGTCAACCGTTCCAGAGCCACGATGACCTGTGCATCGCGGTTGCGCCGTACCCACCGAACAGCGACTGGCACGTGTGGATTTATCAGATCGAGCCGTATCGCAGCATCCATGTGAGGCACATGCGGTACACGTGGGAACTGATCCGGTTGTGGGAAGGGCTGACCGGAAAGCCGTGGGAAGAGCCCGACGGCGGCAAGGACGCTGACAGCTACAAACTCAACCCTGGCGGCTTCCGGGCATGACTGACACCGAAGCGACGAACCTGCTCCGGCCCTACGTCCACAGGATCGCCGCGACCCTGCGCGCCCAATCGGCCGGCGAGCACCCCTACGCGCCGGTTGTGCAGGCGTTCTCCGGGGGTGTATCCGAACTCACGATCGATGACGCCGCGAAGTTTGCTGACTACTTCGCGGCCGATGACGACGGGCACTTCCCGGGGCACCTGCACTCGTTCTTCGGGTGCTCCCCGAAGCTGTTCGCGGACCGCACGGGGCTGGTGAAGAAGCAGATCACCGACAAGAACGGGCACCGCGTTTGGCACTGGGTGAGGCGGCAGATTGCGGGCTCGCCGGCCCCTCAGCAAGCGCCGCCGGCCCCACAACCGGCTCCCGCTCACGAACCCGCAGCGCCGACGACGGCGCTTCAGCCCGTTGCCGGCGCGAACGCGAAGGCCGGCAAGTTGGCGCAGGTGAAGGCTGCGGCGGTCGCGAAACTGTCACAGACGAAGGGCGGGCGCGTAGCGCTCGCACTCGGGGGCGCCTCATGGAAGGTGTTTCACGCGCTCGAACACCGTGCGATGTTCGTCGCCAAGAAGGTTCAGGCGATTGCCGCAACTGCGGTCGAAGAGCGCGGGTTCCCACCGGAGCGAACTGAGAAACTGAAGCACGCGCTGTACGCGGCCGACTTCCTGGGCGGGTACGCGACGGGCGCGGCGGCCGTGGCCGCGGGCGCGCCGGCGCCGGTCGTTAAGGGCGTCATGCTGATGCCGTCGGCGTCGGTCGTGTACCTCGCGTACTCGACGGCGGTGAACCCGAAGGCCACACTTCGGGCGGCGAAGCGGGTGCTCGCGGAAACGTTCGCCAAAGACGGGGCCGGCGCGGCGCATCACGCGGACGGGATCGATCTTGAGACGCTCGGGCCGACGGTCGCCGACGCGCTCAAGGCCGCGCCCGATCCGGACCTGTGGGTCGCAGTGTTCACCCTGGCACTGGGCACCACGAAGGGCGATACGAAACAAGCTCTGGACCTCACGAACCGCGCGTTCGATGTTAGCAATGAAGACGGCGATGGGATCGAGATGTCGGCGGATGAGTTCTGCGCGATGCTCGCCGAAGACGCTGAGGAGAATACTGTCACATTCGGAACCGCGCCCAAGAAACAGAAGGTGATGAAGGTCATCACCGTGAAGCAGGCGAACGGGAAGACCCACAAGGAGCGACGGCTCGTCAATGCCGACATAGCGCAAGCCGCAAAGCCCACCAAGAAAGCGGCCCCGGCGCCGGCCGCGAAGCCCGCGCCCGAACCTGAACCCGCCAAAGAGACACCAAAGATCGCCGAGCCGGAACCCGCCACGAAGCCCAAGGCGGAGCCGAAACCGAAGACCAAGGCGGAGCCGAAGCCCAAAACTGCAGCGCGGGTGCCCGAAAAGAAGATGTCAGACAAGGCCGTGATTGCGGCCAAGAACGCGGTTCGGGTGGACAAGGTGATTCAGCGGTACGCGGAGGAGTACAACGAGCCGCGGATCGCGCGTCTGCTCGGCGGCGCCGCGCTACCCGACTCCGAGGCGTGCGACGTGAAGGTGCCGCTGGCCGAGGCGGATCGCGAGACGTGGGTCCGGGCGATGGACGAGTACCGCACGGCGATGGCAACGTGGACCGAGGGCGGCGGCAAGGGCGCCCGCCCGGTCATGGCGAAACTGGCTGGCGTGGCGGGCGCGCTCGTGGAACTGAAGACCCTCACCGTGGGCCAAAACGACAAGCTCACGATGGACAAGTACGCCCAGGCCCGCAAGGTCGTGGCCGAGCGCGAGGCGGGGGCGCCGTACCACACCGTGGCGTGCGACGATCGGCAGGTCATCGACCTCGAAACCGGGCAGCCCGGCGACGAGTCCAAGCGGGTGTACTACTACCGCCGCGGGATCGCCGGCAGCGCCCGCATCGGCACCATGCACCGGTGCGAGGGCGAGGAGGAACTGAAGCGCCTCATGGCCCTGCCCGAAGAGGAATTGCCGCCCGCGGCCCGGCGCACCGACGCGCACATGACCGATGGCGAATGGGTGTACTTCGAGGACGCCGCCGGCAAGGGGTACAGGAACACGAAAACCGGCGACATCGCGAGGCCGAAGAAGTGAGCGCGTACATCGTCATCGATACCGACGAGCCGCAGTTCGTCGCGAGCAACCACGGCTGGGGCGCGTTCTGCGCGTGGGTGGACACACTCGACCACGGTCAGTTCGGCGACCTCGTTCATTTCCGTGAGCACGGTTGGACCGAGCCGGCCGCGACGATCCGGCGTGAGTTGACCGCGGCCATCAGGTCACAACCGCCCGGCGACCCGGACACGCGCGACGTGGCGCAGGAGTTCCTCGCCATCCTCACGCGCGCCCCGGAAGACGCGGTGGTGATCGCCTCCAATGGCGTTGTCGCTGCCGACGACAGCCCTGGTGACGACGCGGCGGAAGATGACAGCAGCGAAGAACCCGACCCGGACGCTTTTGGCGAGTTGTCCGACGACGACCTCGCGACGTTCGCCGCGCGCAAGGAAGGGGAGACCTGGGTCACCGGGAACCGCCGGTACACGTATCAGAACGGTAAGACGACCTGGGAGAGCGTGAACAAGAAGGCCGACACGAAGAAGTCGACATCAAAGGGCAAGGGCGACAAGGTGCCCCCGAAACCGAAGCCCGATCCGGTTCAGGCTGCCGCCGAGGTGCGCGCCCAACTCGGCGGCGACCACACCAAACTCACGCCGACAGCCGTGAAGGAGCTGGCCGAGAAACTCGGTTCGCTCACGGTGCCCGAGATCAAGAAGATCAAGGACGAACACGACCTGAAGGGCGGGCGCACGAAGGCCGAGCACATCGCGAAGTTGCTGGACCGGGCGCGGGAGCTGAAAAAGGAAGCGGACAAAAAACGACGGCAGGAGAAGAAGACGCCCGTACCCGCAGCGCCCGTACCCGCAGTCGATCCGCCTATGGAGCCCGATCGACCTTCTGGAGCTCCGCCGGAGCCCGAGATAGCGCCACCCGAGCAGCCGAAGGAAGCGCCCGCGTCACATCCGCTCCGAACGAAACTGGTCGCCGCGGTGAACGCCTCACCGAACCTGACCGATGAGCAGCGGCAAAGGTTTGCGGGTGCCGTGGAACGGGTCGTGAAGTCGATCCCGAAAATGGCCCTGGACCGTATGGCGGATCGGGTCAGCGATGTCACCTTTCATCCCGCGACGGCGCCGATCGGGCAGGCGTGTATCGATGCGCTCGCCTCGAAACCCGGCCTGACCGAAGAACAGCGCGCTGTTGTGCGATCCACCCACGCTGATCTCGCCAAACAGAACATCGGCGGCGCCTACATCAAGAGCCTGCGGCAGTTGCACGTGGATGGCGACCACCTGATGAAGTACACCCGATCAGGGAAGTACGAGTCACAGAGGGCGATGCCGAGCGACGGGGTGTACGCACACGAACTCGGTCACGCGCTCGACGGGCCGGACAACGAAATTACCAAGTCGGATGAGTGGCGCGACGTGTTTGCGAGCGAAATCGCTTACGACGTTGAAGAGGTCCGGAAACGAAAGGCCGCGCCCCGACTCACGGAGTACGCCGGCACCAAACCCTCGGAAGGGTTCGCGGAGTTCACGCGGCTAGTCTACGGGTCGGACGTGCCACACGACCAGATCGCGCGCGAGTTCCCGAAGGCAACGGCGCTGTTCAAGTCCCGGGGCTGGTGGCCGGAAACCGAGCGGGCCGGGTCCAGCCGCGGCCTCTTGGAACTGTTCGCGGAACGGGTGCCGTTGGGGGCAGACGAGGAAGCCGGACACGCGGACGTTCTGCAGGCCGAACCACAAAACCTCCCGCAGTGGGGCCGGTCATGACCGAACAACTCCAGACCCTACAAGAGCTGATCCTCGCCGCGCGGGCCGCCGGCGACGAGGAGTTGGCCGCGTTCCTGACCGACGCGGCCGACGATCCCGAGCAACTCGCGGCCCTCACGTCGGGCGCTCCGCCCTCATCAAAAACACTGGCGTCATCCGTGGATGCGCGGCCGAATTAACTCTGCACCTCCTCGCTCTCATTGCTCCGGGACAGGCTGAACCCGCGATCCTTCACGCCGCTTCCCTTCGCGCGCATTTCCGTCCTCATGTCTTGGCGCGCCATCCGGGCGCTGGTCTAATAAAGACTCGCCCGACTGGAGCGTTCCGTGAGCGAAGGCACAATTCCTACCGAAGAAGAAATCGCCAGACTCTCCCGCCGGGCGCAAGTAACGCTCGTAGGTCGGTGGGTGCTGCTACGTTTCAAGCGATTCTGGCGGGACGGCCAGAATCGCTACGCCAGAAGCCGGATGCGTTCTTCGAGTAGATCGCGCACCATCAATCACCCGAGTGACTGGTCGGCCAGAATCGCGGTCGCCCACGGCGTTGGTAACTGGGTTACCATGCGGATTCTCTGTTTCGTGTGGCGACCAGTGGCGCTGGGAGAATGTGGCGCCGGAATTCGGGTGCTCAAGCTGGACCATCCACTGCCAGCTCAGGATCTAGGAGGGACTGGGATCTGGGACTGGATGCACGCAAAATCTGCTCCAGCTGTTGAGTCAAGCGGACAAATGGACCCGAATCTGGTGGTGGATAGCTGGAACTGTTCGACTGGACCCGGGACTATCGGCCAAGCACAGGAATCGTCGCAGATACCCGG
>DASWYH010000258.1:0-4064 GCA_036405095.1 Gemmata sp.
CCTCCGGAAGAGGCTTCCGCCCGGTTCGGACGAGTCGCACCGGCGCGCAAGACGTGAGCGCGGGCCGGGCGCGGTTCGGGCAGAAGGGCACCCGCGCAGGGTGCCGGTGTTCGGGAGCGGCTCGCGGTCGAAACGGAGCGCGACCCGCCCCGGAAATGACACTTGAAAGAGTGTAACCGAGACCGCCCGGCGCCGCACCCACGAAATGCGAAAAAAGTGAGGACATCGGGGCGGCGGAAACCGTGCGGGCCGGGAGGGGAGACGCGGACCCCCGGCCCCACACACCGAACCGCCCCCACCCCGCAGCGGGCGCGCGTAAGGTTCACGAAGATTCTCGGCATTACCCATCGGCGGTGCGCGGTTCGCAGCCCCTCTTGCGGTTCTCTTCACCTCGGTGGTTCCAAACATGAGCGAAACTACGCACCCGGCGGGATGCGCGTCCAGCGCCAGCCACGACCGCAACCTGCCCGATTCGGAACTGTTCTCACCGCTTACGGTTCGCGGGGTCACGTTCCGCAACCGGATCGCCGTCTCACCGATGTGTCAGTACTCCGCGGCCGACGGGTTCGCGGACGACTGGCACCTGGTCCACCTCGGGAGCCGCGCCGTTGGTGGTGCGGGCCTCGTGCTCGCGGAAGCGACCGCCGTTTCGCCCGAAGGACGCATCACCCCGGGCGACCTGGGCATCTGGACCGACGGGCACGCCGAACCGCTCGCGCGGGTCGCGCGCTTCATCACCCGGATGGGTGCGGTGCCCGGTATCCAACTCGCCCACGCCGGGCGAAAGGCCAGTTGCCGCGTGCCGTGGGAGGGCGGGGCACAACTCCCGCTCGACGCGGGCGGCTGGCAGCACGTCGCACCGAGCGCGGTCCCGTTCCACGAGGGCGAGCGTGCGCCCGCTCCACTCGATGAGGCCGGCATCCGGACGGTGATCGGGCAGTTCCGGGCCGCGGCCCAGCGGGCCGTGAGGGCCGGCTTCCGGGTGATCGAGTTGCACGCCGCGCACGGCTACCTGCTGCACGAGTTCCTTTCGCCGCTGTCGAACCGGCGGACCGATCGGTACGGCGGGAGCCTCGAAAACCGGATGCGGATCGTGCTCGAAACGGCCGCGGTGCTGCGCGAGACCGTCCCCCAGGAGTTGCCGCTGTTCGTGCGCATTTCGGCGACCGACTGGGCCGAAGGGGGGTGGGACCTGCCGCAGTCGGTGGAACTCGCGAAGGCGCTCAAGCCGCTCGGTGTGGACCTGATCGACTGCTCCAGCGGCGCGCTGGTGCCGCACGTCCGCATCCCGGTGGGCAAGGGCTACCAGGTGCCGTTCGCGTCCGCGATCCGCGCACAAGCGGGGATCATGACCGGGGCCGTCGGGATGATCACCGAAGCGCCCCAGGCCAACGAGATCATCACCTCCGGCGCGGCCGACATGGTGCTCCTCGCGCGCGAGATGTTGCGCGAGCCGTACTGGGCGCTGAAGGCCCAGCAGGCCCTCGGGCAAGAACCGGCGTGGCCCACACAGTACGGCTACGCGGTCAAGCGGAAGACGTGAGTGAAAGCGACGCCCAATCAAGGCGAGCCGCGACCGGCAGGCGCGGCTCAATGGGCGCGCAAAGTTGTCGCCCTTCGTGGCACGCGGGCGAGTCAGAACTGTGCGAGGAACCGCAGGTCGTTCTGCCAGAACAGCCGGATGTCGTCGATCGCGTGCTTGAGCATCAGCATCCGCTGCGGCCCCATCCCGAACGCGAACCCCGTGACCTTGTCGGGGTCGTAGCCGCCGGCGCGCAGGACGTTCGGGTGGACCATCCCGGCACCGAGGATTTCGAGCCACCCCGTGCCCTTCGTCAAGCGGTCGCGGTTCGGGTCGTCCTTCGGCCAGTCGATGTCCACCTCGATCGACGGCTCGGTGAACGGGAAGTAGCTGCTCCGGATGCGCACCTGACGTTCCGGGCCGAACATGCGGCGCGCGAACGCCGTGATCGTCCCCTTCAGGTCCGCCATCGTCACGCCCTCGCCGATCACCAGCCCCTCGACCTGGAAGAACTGGATCTCGCTCCGGGTGCTGATGGCCTCGTTCCGGTAGCACATCCCGGGCAGGATCACCCGGATGGGCTTGCCCGCCGCTTCGCGCATCACGTGGATCTGCCCCGGCGAGGTGTGCGTCCGCAACACGACGCCCGGTGTGGTCGTGAAGAACGTGTCCCACATGTCGCGCGCCGGGTGGTGCGCGGGCATGTTCAATGCCTCGAAGTTCAGCTCGTCCGTTTCCACCTCGCGGGTGCGGTACACCTGGAACCCGAAGTCCGCGAAGATGGCGTAGATCTGGCGCAGGATCTGCGTTGCGGGGTGGAGTCGGCCGCGCGCGCCCGTGCGCCCGGGGAGCGTCACATCCAGGGGGTTCGTCGTGAGGCTGATTTGAAGGGCGCGCTCTTTCGCGGTCGCGAGTGCCGACTCGTAGGCCGCGGTGAGTGCCGACTTTACGCGGTTGGCTTCCGCCCCATAAGCCGCCTTCTGGTCCTTGGGGATCTTTCCGAGGTTCGACATCGCGGCCTTCATGAGCCCCTTGTCACCAAAATACTGCGTGTTCCAAGTGCGGAGCGCGGCCTCGTCGGCGCACTGCTGGAGCGAGGTGAGGCCATCCGATTCGAGCTGCTTCAGTGCGTCCAAGGGCGTTGCGTCGGCCATATCGGTGCGGCTCCCGGCGTCGAGATTTCCTTGATGGAGACAGGATACGGCCGGGGCGGGTTCGCGTCCGGTCACTCGGGGGGCGCGGGGGGCCGTGCCCCGACCACCTCGCGCATGGTGACCGGTTTCGTGGGCACCCCGTGTGTCGGGCGGTACGTCGCGAACGAGTTCTCGGTCTCCCAGAGGAGCACCTCCGTTACCGGGAGCCCCTGCGCAATGGCCTGATCGAAAATCAGCCGGGCGATCGTTTCCGCGGTCGGGTTCGCGTCGAGCGCGACGAACGGTTCGCCCTGCCGCTCCAGTTCCGCAATGATCGGGTCGTCCTGGTGCAGCAGCATCCGGTGATCGAGGGTGTCGTCGATCCACTTGCCGATGACGCGCTTGATCTCGGTGAAGTCCACGACCATACCCAGATCGTTGAGCGCCTCGGTTTCCACCGTGATGACGGCCTTCCCGTTGTGCCCGTGCAGGTTGCGGCACTTCCCGGCGTAGTTCAGCAAGCGGTGCCCGTAGCAGAAGTGAACTTCTTTGGTCACTCGGAACATCGTCCCCTCCGGGAAACGGAAATTCGACACGGGGCGCTTTCGGCACACACGAGCGGGAGCCCCGTGCGGCCGACCCGAGGACACCGGAGCTCCTACGAGGTTCCGGTTCCGCGCTCAGTTCGCGTAAGCGGTCGGGTCGGGCATCCCGGCGGCGCGGAAGCCGAGCTGGCGCTCCGCGCACTTGTTGCACGCCCCACAGTGCACCCCGCGCGCGGGACGGATGCACGAAAAGGTGTGTTCGAGCGGGAGCCCGCGCCCGCGGTGCATCACGTCCACCTTGTGCAGGTCGGAGTACGGGCGCAGCACTTTTACGGCCCCCCCCACGGCGGAACTCACGAGCCCCGCGAAGCCGTCGTAGAACGCGGGGGTCGCGTCCGGGAACGGGTTCGTGCTCAGGGGGGCGGTGGCGATGAAGGGCACCCGGTTCAGGTGGCACCAGATCAGCGGCTTGGCGAGCAAGAGGACGTTCCGCCCCGGGAGGAACACGGCCTCGTCGGCGGAATCGGCGCCGGGAACGCCCTCGCCCGAAACGCTCCAGTGGTTCGCGTACACGTCCGCGATGGGCTGGTCGAGGATCTGCAACGGGCGCAGCGGCGGCGCCGCGACGGCTGCGAGGAACCGCTCCAGGTGCGCGCGCTCGACGGGTTCCCAGTGCAACCCGCTCCGGACGTAGAGGGGGTACACCGCGGGACACGTGCGCGCCGCTTCGGCGAGCAAGATGGCGCTGTCCAATCCGCCGCTGACGAGGACCGCGAGCGGTTCGTTCGGGGGCCACGGCGGGCGGCCCGCGGGGAACAAATCGTGCGCTCCGGTCACCGGCGTGCCCACACGCGGCGGCGCGGT
>DASWYH010000259.1:0-2121 GCA_036405095.1 Gemmata sp.
GACCAGGGGGAACAGTCCCATTTCCATGCCGTCGAACATCCACCCGAGCAGCGCCGCGAGCAGGGCCAAGTTGCGACCGCGGGAGGTGACAGCGGGGGGGCTCATGGGTGGGGTCCACGGGGGCGGGCGAGCGGGTATGCAGAGCAAGATGACGGAACCGTCCGGGTGGGGCAAGTCGCAATCCGAAGTATGAACCAGTCGGGCCGGTCCGAACCGCCCGCAGAACCGCCCTCACGTAACCGCTCACGGGTTCCGATCGGGGCCTCACAGGCGCTTTGCCCCACGCGCGCGGGCCACCAGCGAGTGGGCTTGTGACCACACGCCGCGCAACTCCTGCCCCCACAACCCCCGGAAACGTAGGGGGGAAATGAGGTTCGAACCCGACGGCGCCCGTGTCTGGGGTTCCCGCAGAGCGGCTGGGATGTGGCCCCGCGAAACCCGATGGGAAACGCGCTTTCTCCGACCGGAGATTGCGGACAGGAGCCGGGGCGCCGCCCCCCGGAAATGACCCAGCCCCGCCGGGGCGGGGCGCGGACCGGTGCGGCCGGGCGACGGTCAGAACGCGCGGGCCGCGGGCGGGGCCTTGACGTTGAGCACCCGGTAGTAGTGCGTTTGCCCGCTCGGGACGCGGGCGAACCCGTCGTGCAGGTTCCACGTCGTCTCGGTGCTACCGAGGAACAGGTAGCCGTCCGGCTTGAGCGCCGTGCGCACCCGGTCGAGGATGCCGACCTTGGTCGGCACGTCGAAGTAGATCAGCACGTTCCGCAGGAACACGATGTCTACCGACCCCGGCGGGGGGGCCTCGCTGAGCAGGTTGAGCTGCCGGAACTCGATCATTTTGCGGACCGTGTCCTTGATGACCCAGTTCGCCCCGTCCCGATCGAAGTACTTGGCGAGCAGGTTCGGGGACAGCCCGCGGCCCACCTCCATTTGCGTGTACCGCCCCGCGCGGGCCTTCGCGAGGATGTCGGTCGCGAGGTCGGTCGCGGTGAGCCGCACGTCCCACCCGTTGAGCGACGGGAACGACTCCCGGAGCAGCATCGCGAGGCTGTACGGCTCCTGGCCCGTCGAGCACGCGCCGCACCACACGGACAGCCGGTGCTCGCCCGCCCGGCGCTTCATCAGCTCGGGGATGATGTCCGTTTTGAGCGTCTCGAACGGGTGCCCGTCGCGGAAGAACGAGGTCTCGTTGGTGGTCATCGCCTCGACCACCTTCGTGACCAGCGGCGCGTTCTTCCCGGTCTTCGCCGCCGCGACCACGGCCTCCGGGGTCCCCATCCCCACGTCCTTGGCCAACTGCCGCAGCCGGGAATCGACCAGGTACGCCTTCTCCGCGTCGAGGACGATCCCGGACCGGGTCCGGACCAGATCGCGCACGAAGTTGAAATCCGTTGCCGTGAGCACGCTGCACCCCCGTGAACCGGTTCGAAGTTACCCCTTGCTCCCCGGGTCGCGCCCGGCGCGCGCCCGCCTCGCGATCTCGCCCGCGAGCTGCTCCAGCGGGAGCACTTTGTCAGCGAGCCCGGCCCGGACCACGCTCCCGGGCATGCCCCACACGACCGACGTGGCCTCGTCCTGGGCGAACACCTGGCCGCCCGCGGCGCGGACCGCCTCGCACCCCTTGTGCCCGTCCTGGCCCATGCCGGTCATCACCACCGCGAGCACCCCCGGGCCGAACGCGCGGGCCGCGGACCGGAACAGCACGTCGGCCGCCGGGCGGCACGAGTTCTCGACCGCGTCCTGGGTGAGCCGCAGCCCCCAGCCCGGCGCGGCGGTCGTGACTTCGAGGTGCTGCCCGCCCGGGGCGAGCCACACCTTTTGGGCCGCGAGCCGCTCGCCCCCCGCGGCCTCCTTGACCGCGAGCCGCGAGGCCTTCGCGAGCCGGTCCGCGAGCAGCCCGGTGAACCCGGCGGGCATGTGCTGGACGATCAGCACCGGCACCGGCAGGTCGGCCGGCAGCTCGGGCAGCACCCGCGCCAGCGCGTTCGGCCCGCCGGTCGAGACCCCGATCACGACCACCTCGACCCGCCCCTTGCCCCGGAGCGGGAGGGCGCGAGCGGCCGGTGCGCCGGGGAGAGCGAATCCGCCGGCGCGGGGGTCCCGGCCCGCGCCACCGGCCCC
>DASWYH010000260.1:0-8247 GCA_036405095.1 Gemmata sp.
CGGAGCACGTCGGCGAAGTCCGGCACGGCGGCCAGTAACTTGCCATAGAACTCCAGTTCAAAATCGAGTTGGGTTCGCTCGGCGAGCACGCCGAGAACCGAGCCCGGCGGAAACGGGTTCGTGCTGGTCGGACTCGAGCGCTTGGGGTGCGGCATGAAACGGCCCCCGGATGTGTGCCGCGGGTGAGAGGAGGCCCCGCCGCACTTACCAGGATTATACCCGCGCCCGGGAGCGGTGCAAACGCCGAGCGCACCGCGTGTCCAGTTCTGCGGTCGGGTTGTAACGCGCGTTCACTCCGGCTTCATGATGAGGCGGTAGCCGAAGTTCGCGCCGCCCAGATCGTTCGCATCGATGAGCGAGATGAAGTACGTGCCGTCTCGGGGGGCCGTGAAGGTGAGCACCGGATCGGCCGAGCCGCTCACATCGTCGGCCGAAGCGAGGATGTTGCGGTTCGCGTCACACACGCTCACGAACCCGTCGAGCGGGGAGCCGAACCGCGCCGCCTGAACCTCGATCCGGATCTCCTGCCCCTTTTTGCACGCGAACTGGAACACGTCCACGTCGCGCTCAGCCTTAATTGTGCCCTCCACCGCGCACGGCACCGTCAGCGGCTGCGCGGAGGTGAAGGCGCCGTTCTCCTCTTTTTCGACAACGGGCACGAGCGCGTCGCGCATGAGGAGCGTGTACGGGTCCGATTCGCCGCCACCGTTGACCGCGGTGAGCTTGACGGCGCCCGGTTTCGCGCCCTTGGGCAGCTCCAGTTCTATTTCGACTTCCGAATCGCCGACACGGTCGCCGGGGTAGTTGTTCGGCACCCCCACCGCCTTCGCACCGAGCACCTTGAGTTTCGCCCCGTCGGCCCCGGACACCTTGACCTCTTTAACGGAAGCGAGGTTCTTTCCGCGGAGGCTCAGCTTCTGTTTCCCCCCGGGCGTCACGGTGAGCGGGACGGTGTACAGAACGTTCGGCGCGGGGGCCTTCTTGGGGCCGGCCTTTTTCTCTTGTGCCGCGGTGAACGCGCAGAAGCCGAAGGGCAGGAGGCACAGGAGCAACGAGCGCATAACCACCTGGGAGTAGTGAAGCCCCGCCCCGGATGGGCGGGGGACCGCGAGCACCCGGCGCCGACTCACTCGAACAGTTCCTTTACCGTATCGCCCTGGTCGAGGATCTCGATCGGGCGGCCGTCGGGCGCGACGAGTTGTTTCCGCGGGTCGATGCCCACCGCGTCCAGGATCGTATAGGCCACGTCCGCTGGCGTGACGGGGCGCTGGGTCGTGTACGCGCCCTGTTTGTCGGTCTTCCCGAGAACCAGCCCCGGCTTCACGCCCGCGCCGGCGAACAGCAGCGACGCCGCCTGCCCCCAGTGGTCGCGGCCCGCGTCCTTGTTGATCTTCGGCGTGCGCCCGAACTCGCCCATCACAACCAGGAGCGTGTTCTCGAACTGCCCGCGGGCGCTCATGTCTTCCACCAGGGCCGACACCGCCGAATCGAACTCCGGGAGCCTCTTGTCCAGCGCCTCGAAAATCTTCCCGTGGTGGTCCCAGCCGCCGTAGTTCACCGTCACGAACCGGACGCCGCTTTCCACCAGCCGGCGGGCGAGGAGCATCGACTGCCCGGCGGTGTTGCGCCCGTACCGGTCGCGCACCTTCGCGGGCTCGCGGTCGATCGCGAACGCGGTGCGGGCCTCGGTCGAGAGCACCATGTCACGCGCGCGGGCGTGGAACTCGTCGTAGGTGGCGATCTGGTCGTTGCCCTCCACCTTCTGGGCGAGGTTGTCAACGGCCTTCAGGAGCGTGTCCCGGCGGGCGGTCTTCTTCGCGTCCGCGTCGGACGCGAGGTCTTGCACCTTGTAGTTCGCCTGGTTGGGGTCGCCCGCCTTGAACGACTCGTACCGGCCGCCGAGGAACGCCGACTTGCCGAGCTCCCAGGTGAACGACGGGTTCCGCGGCACCGCGACGTAGGGCGGGAGCGCGCCGCTCAACCCGGCCTCGTGCGCGACCACCGCGCCGATCGCCGGGTAATCGCCGAACGGCGTCCCGAACCGCCCGGACAGTACCCAGTTGGTCGCGGTCTCGTGGTGGTCGTTGTTGTGCGCCCCGCTGCGCACCAGCGCGAGTTTGCCCATCACCTTCGCCATGAGCGGCAGCTTCTCGCCGATGCGGAGCCCGGAAACGGCGGTCGGGATGGTCGCGTACTTCCCGCGGATGTCGTCCGGCGCGTCCGGCTTCGGGTCGAAGCTGTCGTGGTGCGAGAGCCCGCCGCCGAGGTACACGAGGATCACCGACTTGGCCCGCGCGCCCTTCGCCAGCGCCCCGCCCTTGTTGGCCGCTTCCGCCCGGAGGAGCGTCGGGAGCGACAGCCCGGCGAGCGCCCCGGCGCGGAGCACATCGCGGCGCGAGAGTGCGGCGCGAGCGGTACAAGCGGCGTGCGGTTGGCGGTTCAGCACGACATCGATCATCGGAGCAGCTCCGGGCGGTTCAATTGGCGAAGCGGGACGAGCGGACACTACTTCCATCGGTTTGCGCGGGGCCGAAATAGCGCGGCGGAACGAACTTCTGTACTCCCGTAGTTTACCCTGGTGTCGCGTTCCGAGGAACAGGCATCTTCGACACAGTCGGAGAAATGCGGCGCCCGGACGTTGGGGCGGTGCGCGGCGCCGATTTTGGGCGCCCCGACGGGCCGGAGGTGTGAGCGGCGGCGAGCGCCACCCTTGTGTTTGTGGCGCGCCCGAAACGGGAGTGATTTCGAGTTCGACGTGGAGCACGTGTGTCTGCGCGTGCCGCCGCTCGCGCTTCCGGTGCGGCCCACAAAAGTGCACCGGGCCGGAACCCTGGTGAGTTCCGGCCCGGTGAGGAACGGCATTCGGTCGCCCTTACGGGCGCGCGCGGTCGATCGCGTCGCGGGTCGCGCCCTGGATCGGCGCCAGAGCCTCGCTCGTTGTCCGGTTCGGCACCGTCGAGACCTTCTCGCGCTCGGCGCCCTGCGCGAAGTCCTTGCGGGCCTGCTCCTCGTTACCCTGGCCCCACCGCGCCGCGCCCAGGAAGTACCACGCGACCGGGTCCGCCGGGTTGCTCTTCGTCGCGTTCAGCAGCGCCGCCACGGCCGCGTCGTTGCGCCCGTTCTTGTACGCCGCGATGCCCGCGTCCAGCGCCGCCGCCGCGCCCTTCAGGTCCACCGGCGGGAGCACCACCGGGCGGCGGAACGGGGCCGCCGGGTCGGTGACGGCCTCCAGACCGTTGTCCGCGGCCAGCGCCCACGGCTTGCCCTTTGCGGCCTTGTACGCGGGGCTGCGCCGGACCGCCTGGAACATCTCCTTCGCGCTCGTGAGGTCGCCGCGGATCAGGTGCGCCAGCCCCGCGACCGTGCGCGCCTTCGCCCCGTCCTCGGAATCCGCCGACGAGCCGGCGATCGCCTTCTCCGCGGCGGCCAGTGCCGGGCCGGTGTCGGACTCCCGGCGCAGGTCGGTCAGCGTCGGAATCCAGAGGTCCATCACCTGGCCCGGGGTGACGGCCCCGGCGAGCTGCTTCTGGAGCTCCAGTTCGCGGGCCAGCGCCCGCTTCTTTTCGGCCTCGGTTTTGGCCTGTTCGTCCTTCAGCGCGAGGGCGGATTCTTGCTTGAGCTTCGTCGTGGCCGCGGCGTAGTCGTCGGTCAGCTTCTTCGAGTCGACCGCGTACTTGTCGATCAGCTTCTTTAGCTCTTCGGCGCTGCCGTCCTTGAGCTTCTTCACCGCCTCGGCGTGGTCGTTGTTCAGCTTCTTGATGTCGGTCGCGTAGGTGTCGGTGAGCTTCTTCAGTTCGATCGCGTGGTCGTCTTTGAGCTTCTTCGTCTCGGTCATCAGCTTCGCAACGGCTTCTTTTGTCGCCGTTTCGGCCCGGTTCAGGCGCTCGGCGATCTCGACGAGTTGCCCGGCCGCGAGCCCGCCGCCGCCGATCGCGACCATCGCGTTGGGCACGAGGGCCTTCAGGTCCGGTCCGGTCGCGCGCGCGACAACCGCCTTGGTCGCGGCGAGCAGGTCCGCCGGCCCCCACTTGTCCGGCACCGGCGTGACCGGCTTCAGCACCTCGACCAGCGCCGCGAGCGCGGTCTGCTTCGCCTCCACGTCCTTCTCGGCGCTCTTCAGTTCGGTCGCCGCCGTTTCGAGCTTCTTCTCGGCCGCTTTCAGGTCCGTGGCCGCGATCGCGAGTTTCGTTCCGGCCTCGATCTTCTCCTTGTCGGACGCTTTCAGGTCTTTGTCGAGCTTCGCCACTTCGACTTCGAGCTTCTTGACCTGCGCGCGGGCCTCGGTAGCTTCTTTTTCAGCCTTCACGGCCGCATCGGCGGCCCTGGTGAACCCGTCGATCGCCTTCGCCAGCGCGCCGCCGTCCTTCTGGATCGCGGCGATCATGTCGGGGTTGCCGGACACCGCCCCGCGGAGCTTCCAGTACGCCTTCAGCTCGTCGCACGACTTGCTGAAGATCTGCTCCCGCGGGTCCGAAAGGGGGTTGATCCCGCGCCCGTTGAACGCCGGGGCGCGCTTGAGGTGCGCCTCTTTCGCCTTGTCGATCTGCTCCAGCGCCAGTTTGTAGTTGCCGGTGTTCGCGGCCTTCACGGCCGCCCAGTAGTACACCCCCGGTTCCACGTCGTCGGCCCTGGGCGCGGGCGGCTCCTGGAGCAGGAGCACCGTGGCGAGGAGCAGCTCCGCTCCGGCCGGGGCGCCCCGGCGGGACGTGCCCATCGGGGCCGGTGCGGGCGGCTCCAGCGCGTCGAGCCGGTCGATCAGCGCTTCAAAGGTGGACTTGAACGCCGGGTAGCGGTCCATCGCGTCGGTGTACACCTTGCGGGCGCCCTTCGTGTCGCCGCTGAGTTCGTAGGACACGCCGAGCGCGACGCTGGCCCTCACCCCGCGCTGGACGCCACCGGGTTGGCCCACGGCCTCGGCCTTCCCGATCACCTCTTGCAGGTTCGCGCGGGCCGCTTTCAGGTCCGGGTCGTCGGCCGCGACCGTGCCCCCCGGCGGAAGCGCCTGGGCCTTTGCGAACACCTGGACGTGCCCCGCTTCGGCCTTGTCATCGAGGGTCGTGGGCGCGTTGGCCTTGTAGTGCTCGACCGCCTTCGCGACCTCGCCCGCGGCGAACGCGGCCTTCGGGTCGAACGCGACCGGCGCCGCCGGACCGGGGCCGGGTTGTTGCGTGCCGGGCTGCGGCGCGCTCGGCTTGGCGGTGCCAGCGGAGCTGCTGTCCCCGTTCGGGATCACGCCGGTGGTGTAGACCCCGGCGAACGCGCCGCCGACCGCGAGCGCGCCGACCAGGGCGCCGATGAGCAGCCCGCTCCCCTTCTTGCCCGGGAGCGCTTTCTCGGTGGTCTCGTCGTCGGCGCTCGTGCGCCGCGCGACCTTCTCGGGTTTGGTCTTCGCGGGCGCCTCCTCCGGTTCTGGGGGCCGCCCCTTCGTGCCCCGGGCCTTCGGCGGACCCTTTTGAAGCGGCAGCGCGTGCGCCGACGACTCCGTGGATTCCGACAGGTAGTCCAGGCTCACCTCGGGCTGCCGGGTCTCGTCGTCGGCAGAAGGCACCCGCACCCGCGTGCTCATCTCCTCCGAGTCGTCCGGCAGCCCGTCGCGCAGGATCGCGGACAGCGATTGCCCCGCGGGGAGCCCCTGGGTGCGCTGGTCCGGGTCGGTGGCCGCGACCGCGTCGAAGTCGATCTGACCCACCTCTTCGTCCGCATCGGCCACCGCTTCGGCGGGGAACTGGGGCAGCTCGAAATCGGCCGAACTCAGGTTCGGAACCGCCGGGCGCCGCTCCTTCGATCCGGGCTCGTGGAACGCCGGCGCGGAAACGGTCGCGTCCGGTTCCGGGTGGTCGGTGACCTCGGCGGCGTCGGCGAGGTCCAGCGCCTCGTCCGGGGGCGCGAGGTCCGCGGCCCCGGAGTCGCCCGACCCGGACCCCCTCGGCGCCTTGGTGCCCGAAAAGATGCTCGACGGGGCGGACGACAGCGACGGCTGGTCGCTGCTCAGGTCGATGTCGACCGGCTCGACCATCCCGTCATCGGGCGCCGCGGTGCGCCCGCTGAGCAGATCGGACCCGCTCTGCTGTTCCCAGTTCGTCGCTTCGAGCCCGTCGTCGTCCGCGTCGTCGAACAGCCCGGGCGGGATCGGCTCCTCGGGCACGGTCAGCTCGAACGCTTCGTTCGGCTCGTCGGTGAGGGTGCGGCCCACGCCCGGGGCCTCGACCTGCACCGAGGACGCGTCGTCCAACCCCAGGTCCGGGGTGCTCAGGTCGGCGAGGATGCTGGACGCATCGGGTGTGAAAATCGGCGGGGCGCCGTACTCCGGGGCGTCGGTGTACGCGTCCGGGGGCAGATCGGGCGAGTTCGCGAGCGTGCCCGAGTCGAACAGCGGGTGCTCCGCGGGGAGCGCGGGCGCGTCGTGAATGGACTCGTCGTCGGTCGCGCGCGCGAGGGCGGTCCCGCTGTCGGCGGCGTCTTCGGCCAGCGGCAGGTCGCTGAAATCGCCGTCCTGCACCGTGCTGCCGTCGGGCGGCTCGTTGAACGTGAGTGCCACGTCGGACGGGCGCACCGGCTCGGGCGGGCTCGGCGCCCCGGCCAGCGGGGGCGCCCCGGCGGTCGCGGACAGCACGTCGGAGGTTTCGACGGGCTCGGCCGTCCGCACCGGGAAGCCCGCGAAGATGTCCGAACTCTCGACCGCACCGGCGACCGGCAGGTCGAGCAGGTCCGCGTCCGCGACCGGTTGCACGGGCGCGTCGTCGTCGAGCCACCCGGACGCGGGTTGAACCGTTTCCGAGGCGCCCAATTCCACCTTCGAATCCGGGCCTTGGGGCGTCGGGAGCGGGGGCGCCGGGGGCGGGGCCGCGGGCGGCCCGGCGACCTTCCCGCCGAGGTCGATCTCGGCGAACGAGCGCTCGCCGGCCACGTTGATGAAATCGAACGACGCGTCGCGCGGGCCGGCGGTCGGGCGCGGCGGGAGCACCCCGAAATCGCCCCGGGAGCCGATCTCGTCCGGCTCCCGGATCGGCGGCAGCTCGCTGTACGAGTTCACATCGTCGGGCAACTGGAACTCGAAGGACGAGCCCCCCCGGTAGCCGGCCCCGGCGGTCGGGAGTTCGGGTGTGGAGCCCGTCGAAAGGGGGGGCGCGGGCGGGCGCAAGGTGCCCACATCGGGAACGCTCCCCGACGACCCCACCTTTGCGCCGGCCACAGGGTTCAGGTCCGCAACCGGCACGTCGGGCGGCACCGCGGCCGACCCGAGGGTAAACGACGACGGGGCCTCGGCGCCCGGAACCGGTTCCCCAAGCGCGACCGCCGAGTCCCCCGCGACCGGCAGGTCGGCAAGGTCAATTTCGGCTTCCGCGACCGGCAGCTCTTCAACTTCGGCAACCGGCAATTCTTCAACTTCGGCGAGGGGCACGTCTTCGATCTCGGCTACCGGGATCGGCTCGTCGAACCCGGCGGGTGCGTCGGTCGCGACCGGAACCGCTTCGAGGTCCGCGTCGCCGAGATCGATTTCGGCCAGCGCCTCGTGTTCCGGGGCCGGGGCCACCGGCGGCTCGGGCAGCTCAAACGGTTCGGGCGTGGGCGGGCGCAGGTTCGAGAGGCCCAGGAGGTCGGCCGATTCGAGCCCGAGGGGCGGCTGAAGCCGCGGGACCGTCGGCGGATCGAGCTGGAGCGCCGGTTCACTGGGCGCGGGCTCCGAGGGCAGCTCGGGCAGCGCGAAGGCGGCTTCGACGGGCGGCAGTTCGGGCGCCGCCGGGGTCGGTGGGGGGGGCAGTTGGAGCCCGAAATCGCCGAACGAACCGCGGCTGCCCGGGGTGGTAAAACCGACCGCGGAGCCGTCCCGGGCCACCGGCGCGGGTGGGGGCAGCGCGAACTCGGTTCCGAGCCCCGCGTCCGGCGGCGGGATCGGCGGCAGCTCGCCGAACGAGTCCACGTTTTCGGGCAACTGGAACTCGAACAGCGAGTCGCTGCTCCCCGGCTCGCCCGGCGGGGCGCTGGGGTTCGGCGCGTTCGGGTCGGGCCGCTCGGGGTTCGGCGCGTTCGGGTCGGTGGGGTTCGACATGGAGGCTGCTCCGTGCGTGCGAAGAGCCGCGGGGCCGCTCTTGGGGGCGACGACAGCGGGCCACGAGCGCGTATTTGTGACATGTTAACCGTTGCCGGGTCGGCCCGCGCCGGCGCCGACGGATTTTTCGTTTCTTTTCCTCTGTCGCCGGCCGAATCGTCGGAACCCGCGACGTTTCCCCGCGCGCCCCGCTCCGC
>DASWYH010000261.1:0-5064 GCA_036405095.1 Gemmata sp.
GGACCGGTGGCCCGCGGCTGCGCCCGCTCTCAAATTGCTTTTGCTTTCGACCCTGATACCCGCATTACCGCTTCGGGTACGGGGGCGGGTTGACCACCTTCGGCGGGTTCTTCTTGAGGTCCGCGAGCAGCACCTCAATTGCCCTGTTCAACTGCTGGTCCTCCCCAGCGAACTCCTTGGCCGGGTCGTTGTCCACCACGATGTCGGGCGCCACGCCCACGTTCTCCATGATCCATTCCTTGCCGCCCAGATCGTAGCGCGAGAACTCGGGCTTGTTCAGCGACCCGCCGTCGAGCAGCGGCAGCGAGCCGCGGATGCCCACCACCCCGCCCCAGCTCCGTTTGCCGATGAGCGGCCCCAGCTTGTAGTGCCGGAACCGGTACGAAAAGATGTCCCCGTCCGAGGCCGAGAACTCGTTGAGCAAGCACGCCATCGGCCCCACGAACGTGCCGTTCGGGTCGATGTTCGGCTCGGCGTTGCGGGCGATCCCGACCATCGCGGCCTCGCGGCGCAACCGCTCGATCAGCATCGGCGACACGTTCCCGCCGCCGTTCCCGCGCACGTCGATCACCAGCGCATGCTTCTTGAGCTGCGGGTAGTAGTGCTTGGCGAACTCGTTGAGCCCGGTCGCGAGCATGTCCGGAACGTGGATGTAGCCGACCTTCCCGCCGGTCGCGTCGGCCACCTTCTTGATGTTCCCCTGCACCCAGGCGTAGTAGTAAAGGTCGCCCTCGTCGGCCGTGGGCGTGACGACCACGCGCCGGGCGCCCTCGGGTGCGGGCTTTGCGCTCACGGAGAGCACCACCGGCTTGCCCGCGGTGTTGACCAACAGCTCGTTGATGTTCTTCACTTCACTCGTCGGCCGCCCGTTCACGGCGACGATCCACTCGCCCGTGCTCACGTTGACCCCGACCTCGGTGAGCGGGGACCGGCGCTTCGGGTTCCAGTTCTCGCCGGGGAGGATGCGCGCGATCTGGAAGAAGCCGCTCTTGGGGTCGCGGCGGTACTCCGCACCCAACAACCCTTGTTGAACTTTCCGCACCGCGGGCAGTTCCCCTCCGCCGATGTAGGCGTGCCCGGCGTTCAGCTCGGAGATCATCTCGCCGATGACGTAGTTCAGGTCGGCGCGATGGGCCACGTGTTCCACGAGCGGCTCGTACTTCTTCCGCACCGCGGCCCAATCGACCCCGTGCAGCCCCGGATCGTAGAAGAAGTCGCGCATCTGCCGCCAGCACTCGGCGAACATCTGCTTCCACTCGGCCCGCTTGTCGAGGGGCACCTCAAGGCCCGATAGGTTGAGCGGCTCGCCGATGCCGATCGGCCCTTTGGGGAGGTCGATGATCCCGTATTTCCCGTCTTTCTGGACGAGCATCTTCTTCCCGTCGGCGGAAATCTCGTACCCGCCGACCGCGCCGAGTGCGGTCTCTTTCTTGGAACCGAGGTCGAACACGTACAGTTGGAACGGGCTCCCGGTCGCGCCCCGCTGGTAGTACAGCGCGTTCCCGGCCGCATGCAAGCTGCCGTAGTTGGCAGCCGGGCCGGGGAGCGCCACGATGCGCCCGGACAGCCCATCCAGGTCCACCTTCAGCTCGCCGGGCGCGTCCTTCTTGTCGTCCTTCTTCGGTTCGGGGTCGTCGTCCAGTTTCGGGCGGAGCGGGTTCGGGGTGCTCTTGGCGAGCGTCACGAAGTAGGCCCGCTGCATGTCGCGGTACGCGTGGTTCCACTCGGTGCTGCTGTAAACCGGGTTGAAGTCGCGCGCGGACACGAAGAACAGGTACTTGCCGTCCGCGCTGAACGCGGGCGATCCGCTCGAATACCACCCGTCGGTGACTTCCGCCGTTTTGCCGGTGGCGAGCGAGTACAGGTGGACCTTGGTCATCGCGTCGCTTTCCTGACGCGCGAACGCGACCCACTTCGAGTCCGGGGACCACGTGAAATCGCGGATCTCCCAGGCTTTCGCCTGATCCACCAGGGTCACCTTCTTGGTTTCCACGTCGATGAACTGCAACCGGAGCTTCTTGTCCGCCCACAGGATCTTCTTCGAGTCCGGCGACCAGAGCAGTTCGTACTTGTACGTGTCCGCGCCGCTGGTGACCGATTTCGCGGGCGCGCTGCCGTCCGCCGGGCCGATGTGGATCTCGTCTTCGCCGGTGGCGTCGGAAACGAACGCCACGCTCTTGCCGTCCGGGGACCATTTGGGGTTCCGGTCGTGGGCGCCGGGGGTGCGGGTCAGGTTGTGCGTGATGCCTTCGGCCGCCGGTACGGTGAAGATGTCGCCCCGGGCCGCAAACAACGCGCGCTTGCCGTCTGGAGCGACCTCGAACGCCGACACGCTCTTGCTCACGTCGGTGAGGGCGCCGCGGGCGCCGAGCCGGTCTTCGAGGATGCTGATCGTGATCTTCTCGGCCTTGTTGGCCTTCGGATCGAACTTGTAGATCCACCCGCCGTTCTCAAAGACGATCGCGTCCTTCCCGGCCGACGGGAACTTGATGTCGAACTCGGCGAACTCGGTGTGCCGCTCGGTCTTCTTGGTGGCCGGATCGACGGAGTACAGGTTGAACCGCTTGTCCTGCCCGCGGTCCGAGATGAAGTACACCTTGCCGCCGACGAACATCGGGAAGATGTCCTGCCCGGCGTCGTCGGTCAGTTGCTCCGTCTTCTTGGTGGCGAAGTCATACAGCCACACGTCGTCGCACATGCCCCCGCGGTAGCGCTTCCAGGTGCGGAACTCGCGGAAGATGCGGTTGTAGGCCAGTTGCTTGCCGTCGGCGGAGTAGCTCGCGAACCCGCCGCGCGGGAGCGGCAACTCTTCCGGCAACCCGCCCTCTGCGGGGACCGTGTACAGTTGCCCGATGAAGTCGTTGAACGACCGCATCCGCGAGCGGAACAGGACGTTCCGCCCGTCGGGGGTCCAGCCCATGACGATGTTGTTCGGCCCCATCCGGTCGGACACCTCGTCGCGCCCGAGGGTCGCGGTGTAGGTCAACCGTTTGGGCTCCCCGCCGGCGGCGGGCACGACGAACACTTCGGTGTTCCCGTCGTACTGCGCGGTGAACGCCACGAGCGAGCCGTCGGGGCTGAACCGCGGGAACATCTCGAAGCCCGGGTGCGACGTGAGCCGCCGGGCGGTGCCGCCCTTCGCCGAGGCGGTGTACAGATCGCCCGCGTAGGTGAAGACGACCTGGTCGCCGTGGATCGCCGGGAACCGGAGCAGGCGCGCTTCGTCCGGTGCGGCCTGTGTGTGCGCGGCGCCGAGTGCGGTAACGACCAGCGCGAGTAGCACAGAACGGGTCATGAAGCTCTCCGGCGGAAATGTACGGGATGAATCAATTGTCGGTACGCGCCGCCGGGCGTCAACGGGCACGGGAGCCGGTCATACCGGAAGAACCGCCCCGGACACCACCTTCGGGAACCGTTACCCGAACCTCGCGCGCGTGCCCGTCGTCTGGCTTCTCAAATTCCTTTCGTGGAGACCGCGATGTTCACCGCCCCCGATCTCGACTTGCCAGCCCTCGCCCAGTGGGGGCACGCGCGCGTTGAGGACGCGCTGTTCTGGGTCGTGAGCGGCTCGCACCTCTACGGGTTCCCCTCGGCGGACAGCGACGTGGACCTGCGCGGATGCTATCGCGCGCCGATCCGCGCGCTCGTGGGCCTGCGGCCCCCCAACGAAACGGTCGAACCCAAGGGCGAGTTGGAAGGGCGGGAGGTCGAAGCGGTCGCGCACGAGGTCGGGAAATATTTGCGGCTCATGGGGAAGCACAACGGGTACGTTCTTGAGCAGGTGTTCTCGCCCCTCATCGCGCACGGGGCCGAGTTCCTCGCGCGGTTGCGCCCCATCGCGCGGAAGTGCGTCACGAGGCACTGCTACAACCACTATCGCGGGTTCCTGCACACCCAGCGGAAACTCTTCGAAAAGGAAGACGTGAAGCGCGCGAAAACGCTCCTGTATGCGTACCGCGTCGCGCTCACGGGGGTTCACCTCCTCGAAACGGGTGAGGTGCAAACGCACCTGCCAACTCTCAACGAGAAGTTCGGGCTGTGGTTCATACCGGAACTGATCGAGCGCAAAGCGGATGCCGAGTTCGGCACGCTCAGCGCCGTGGACGTTGGGTTCCACACGCGCCAGCTCACCGCGTGGGAATCGCGGCTCGCCGCCGCTTACGAGGCCAGTACCCTGCCGACCGCCCCCCCGATCGATGAACTGAACCGTTTCCTGCTTGAGACGCGCGCCGTGCTTTAGCTCGCGGGACTGTGTCAGACCCAGAGCGAAAAGGGGGTATCGAGTGGGTGGGGGCGGTTCATCGCGGACCTGGGAGTGGCGCCGGTCGCGCTCTCAACGGTTCAAACCGTGGCCGAGTCCGCCTCCAGCTCCGGTTCCACGATGCCCTTCCAGCACCCCGGACAGATCCCGTGGCTGAACCGGGCCGACGAGTGGGCGGTGATGTACGTTTCCACGCGGTGCCAGTAGTTGCGGTCGTCACGCACCGCCTTGCAGTAGCTGCAAATCGGCAACAGCCCCTTCAACTCTTTCACCTGCCCGAGTGCTGCCTCCAGCTCTTGCACGCGATCGGCGAGCCCCTGTTGGAGCGCCAGGATGCGCTTGCCCACCAGGAGCCGCGAGCGCAGCTCCTGGCGCTCGAACGGTTTGGTGATGTAGTCGTCCGCGCCGCTCTCCAGCCCCGCCACGACATCGTCCGCTTGGCCGCGCGCGGTGAGCAGGATCATGTGCGTCGCGAGCGGGCGCGCCAGCGCCCGGACCCGGCGGCACACCTCCGGTCCCTCGAGCCCGGGCATCATCCAGTCCAGCAGCGCGAGTTTCGGCGCGTCGGGTGCGGCGAGCGCCGCCCACGCTTCGGTCCCGTCTTTGGTGACCACCACATCGTAACCCCAACCGCGAAGGGTCCGGTCTAGGACCGTGCGCGAAACGGGATCGTCTTCGGCGATCAGCACCCGGGTCGGCGGCGCGGGGCGCCGCACGGGGTACGGAACCGTTCCGGAAATGCTCCCGCGTGCAACGTGTTCGACTGCGGGGGCCGGGTTGGCTCCGTCCGGCTCGGGGAGCGG
>DASWYH010000262.1:0-1532 GCA_036405095.1 Gemmata sp.
GCGCTTCACGGTGACGCCGTTCCCCTGGTAGATGGGTTCGGGTTCGATGACGGGTTCGGGCACGTCGGGCTCCGGCTGAGCCGGTCGGCTGCAGCCTCCGGCCGGCCGGCTTTGATGCCCAGGGCATTCCGCGCGTAGTGCGCGTTCTTGATCTTGAGCGCCTTGCTGATCTCCTCGTCGGAGAAGCCCTTCTTGACCAGTTCCAGGATCGCGGCCCGGTACGGCTCGTACTTACTCGGCGCGCCAGCTTTCCTGGGTAACCACCTGCTCGCGGCTGTGCTGCTTCAACACGCGGTTGGCTTCTCGCATGACCGCATCGAGCTTCGCCGGCTCCCCGTCGAGGTAATGGCCGGACTCGCCCCGGTCTTTGAGGCGGTCGCCGAGCCACCGCGGTGCGAGGGTGAGCGGGCGGACCTGTTCCTTCGGGGTGTAGGCGTGGTTCTCGGCGGGCGGGCCGATCGGCCGGGGGATGCTGCGGTCGGGCTTGATGTGGACGAAGGGGGCTTACGGGTCATGGCCGGCCTGCCTTTTTGAGCTTCCTCCGGTGGACGGCTCTCCAGCCCGCGCCCTCCTGCCCGCGCTTAATCTGTAGTTTCCGCGATTTCCCAAGCCTTATGCCGCCAAGTCGAGTAGTCACTCGGCGAGGGCACGGATTTTCGCGCGGTCGGTCCCGGCCGACAAAACCGCCTCAATGTCTCCGGCCAGCAGTTCCCGCCGCCACGCCCGACGTTTGTCCGCGTGGCTCGGGCGGCGCGGCTCGCAGTCCCGCGGTGACGCGCCCCCGGTGGGCCACCAGTTCTTCCGCCGGGCGGTTCCAGGCCCACGCCTCGGTCATCGTGAACCCCCACAGGCGCACGTGGAACGCACCCACTTTCGCCCGCAGCCGGCGTACCTGCTGCTGACCAGCCCCGACGCCCCCTTTGACGTCCCGGAAGCACGTCTCCGGGGTGAACCGGTCGGCCACCAGCCCCGGGACGTCGGCCGCTGTTGCGCGCGGGTCGGTACAGAAGAACTCGCGTGGTGGTCTGGCCATGGTGACCCCTCTGGTCATGGGTTTCAGAACCGGCTCAAGGCCGCGTTCCTGAAGCCCTGCCACGCGGCGAGCGGCGGGGTGCGGGCGTCAATGGATCGGCCGGCGGAGGGGTAGCGCCCGGGATTCCCGCCTTCGGGAATCTTGGGGAAACCGACGGACAGCGCTCGCGTTCGTCCCTTGATACCCGAGGGGCAGCATGCCCCTGATTCTGCCGCACGCAGAGCTCGGGCGGTTTCGGGTCGTCCCGCGATAGGGGGAGTACGCCGACAAGTGTACCAACCGCTACTATGACGTGGTTCGGGGGTCGAAGGGGCGCGCCATACAGTGCTGCGGGGGTGGCGAGATGTCGGCGAACAACAAGTTGGTGCTCGAGCAGGCGAACGCCGCCGTCACCCGGGGCGATTACGAGGGGTTCCTGTCGTTCTGCACGGACGACACGGTGTGGACTTTCGTCGGCGAACGGGCGCTCCGTGGGAAGGAGGCCGTTCGCCGGTGGATG
>DASWYH010000263.1:0-5676 GCA_036405095.1 Gemmata sp.
GGGCATCTTGCCCGCTTTGGTCGCTCGATAGTATCGCGACACGGTGCTCGTGTACCGTATTCGCGCCTGTCGCAAGCCGGCCGGGATGGCCGCGCTCCGCAGAGTAAACTAGCGCCGGCGGGGTGCTACTCTTCCGCCTGGGCCGCCGGGAACGACCCGAGCACGGTCAGCGTGTCGCACATCTCCCCGAGCGCGGCCAGCGTGCGCTTCACCTTCGGCTCGTCGCGGTGGCTGTCGAAGTCCACGAAGAACACGTACTCGCCCTTCGCCTCGCGGAACGGGAACGACTCGATCCACGTCAGGTTGATCTTGTTCGTTTTGAACACGTTCAGCACGTCCGCGAGCGCCCCCGGGGTGTGGCTGATCTGGAACATCAGCGCCGTCTTGTCGCTCCCCGTCTTGGTGGAGTCCGTCGCCCCGATCACCGCGAACCGGGTCTCGTTGAAGGGCGAGTCCGCGATGTTCTCGGCCAGCACCCCCAGGTTGTACCGCACCGACGCCTCGCGGCTCGCCACCGCCGCGACGTGCGGCTCCGTCAGCACCAGCCGGGCCGCGTCCGCGGTGCTCGAGACCGGGTGGATCGACGCCTGCGGCAGGTTCTTGGAGAGCCAGTTCCGGCACTGGCTCAGCGCCTGCTCCTTCGAGTACACCCGCCGCACCTCCGATTGCTCGCAGTTTGCGAGCAGGTGGTGCCGGACCCGGAGCCGGATCTCGGAACAGATCTTCACCTGGTCGGGGAACCGCATGAACATTTCGAGCGTGTCCACGACGCGGCCGTCGGTGGAGTTCTCCAGCGGCACCACGCCGAAGTCCGCGTGCTTGCGCACCACCTCCTCGAACACGGCCGCGATGTTCGCGGTGCGGTTGTAAACCGAGGCCTCCCCGAACCGCTGAATGGCGGCCAGGTGGCTGTAGCTGTACTCCGGCCCGAGGTACGCGATTTTCTGCTGCCTCTGGATCGCCCGCGACCCGCTGATCAGCTCGCGGAAGATGGCCTTCACGGTGACCGGGGCGAGCGGCCCCTGGTGCGCGGCCAGGACGTTGGTGAGGACCTCCTCTTCGCGGGCCGCGGAGAACACGATGTCGCCCTGGTCGGCTTTCACCTTCCCGATTTGCGCGGCGACCGCGGCCCGCTTGTTGAGCAACTCCAGGATGCTCGCGTCGAACTTGTCGATCTGCGCGCGGAGCGCGGCCAGGTTCGCTGCCGACCCCTTGTCGGCGGCGGCGGAATTAGAACCGGGATCGCTTTTACTGCGTGCCATATCCGGACCTGCGCGCGGAAAGTCGTTAGAATTGCGGTGAATCTACCGGCGGCGCGGGGGGGCGTCAACGAACGCCCGCTGATTCACGCGCCGCGCCCGCGTGCCCGTATCGCGTAGAGGCGAGATTTCTTAGCACCGCAATCCCGTCACTGACGAGAAGTTGCAGCGAGACCGCCGAAATGGCAGTTCGTTCCGCTCCGGAACCGCGGTTTCGAGCGATGGATTCGCCGCAAGTCGCGATTTGATTGAGGTTTGCGAAAGTGGCAGTCGGCCGCTCGTGCTACTGGCATGGAGCTTGCGTGTGAAAACGCAAAAACTCCGAATCGTAAAGGCGCGGTCCCGATCCAAGTAGCTGTGAATGAATGAGCGCGGGCCACCAGCGCCGAGCCCGGCGGTCCGGGCTCGAACTCGAAGCCCGCAACATTCGCCAACTTAATGCGTACTCACTCGTAAGGAGAAGACACAATGGCTGAAGAAAAAATTATCGGCATCGACCTCGGGACCACGAACTCCGTCGTCGCGGTGATGGACGGCACCTCGGTGAAGGTGATCCCGAACCAGGACGGTAACGCCACCACGCCGAGCGTCGTCGCGTTCACGGACAAGGGCGACCGGCTCGTCGGCGACCAGGCGAAGCGCCAGGCCGTGACCAACCCGCGGCGCACGATCTACTCGATCAAGCGGTTCATGGGCCGCCGGCACAACGAGGTGGAGAGCGAAGAGAAGCTCGTCCCGTACAAGCTCGTCGGCGGGGCCAACGACCTCGTGAAGGTCGACATCGACAACAAGCAGTTTTCGCCGCCGGAGATCTCGGCGATGATCCTGCGCAAGCTCAAAGAGGCCGCGGAAGCGTACCTCGGGCACACCGTCCGCAAGGCCGTTATCACGGTGCCGGCGTATTTCAACGACGCCCAGCGGCAGGCCACCATCGACGCCGCGGCGATCGCCGGGTTCGACACCGAGTACGAGATGCGCGACAAGGACGGCAAGGTCGTCAAGCAGCGCATGCGCATCATCAACGAGCCCACGGCCGCGGCGCTCGCCTACGCGCTCGACAAGAAGAAGGACCAGCGGATCGCGGTGTTCGACCTCGGCGGCGGCACCTTCGACATCTCGATCCTGGACGTCGGCGAGGACGGCGTGTTCCAGGTGAAGAGCACCAACGGCGACACGCACCTCGGCGGCGACGACTTCGACCAGGTGCTGATGGACCACATCGCCGACGAGTTCAAGAAGCAGAACGGGATCGACCTGCGCAAGGACCAGATGGCGCTCCAGCGGCTCAAGGTGGCCGCGGAACAGGCCAAGAAGGACCTGAGCAGCCAGACCAACGTGGACATCAACCTGCCGTTCATCACGGCGGACGAGAACCGCAACCCGCTGCACCTGGTGATGAGCCTCAGCCGGGTCCAGTTCGAGCGGATGGCCGAGCACCTCATCGAGCGGTGCAAGAAGCCGGTGCTCGCGGCCCTCAAGGACGCGAAGTACACACCGCAGCAGATCGACGAAGTGGTCATGGTCGGCGGGATGACCCGCATGCCGCGGGTGCAGGCGCTGGTGAAGGACATCTTCGGTAAGGAGGGGCACCGCGGGGTGAACCCGGACGAGGTGGTGGCCGTGGGCGCCGCCATCCAGGGGGCGCAACTGCTCCTCGGGGCCGCCGCGGACATCCTGCTCCAGGACGTGACCCCGCTGTCGCTGGGCCTCGAAACCCTCGGCGGCGTGATGACGGTCATGATCCCGCGGAACAAGACCATCCCGACGAAGGCGACCGAGAAGTTCACCACCGCGGCGGACAACCAGCCGTCGGTGGAGATCCAGGTGTTCCAGGGCGAGCGCCCGATGGCCTCGGACAACAAGCTGATCGGCAAGTTCCACCTGGACGGCATCCCGCCGGCCCCGCGGCAGGTGCCGCAGATCGAGGTGACGTTCGAGCTGGACGCCAACGGCGTGCTCTCGGTCGGCGCGAAGGACCTGGGCACCGGGAAGGAGCAGCAGATCCGCATCGAAGGCTCGTCCGGGATGACCAAGGACGAGGTCGAGAAGATGAAGCGCGACGCCGAGGCGCACGCCGACGAGGACAAGAAGAAGCGCGAGTTCGCGGACGCCAAGAACGCCGGCGAGGGGCTGATCCACCAGCTCGAAAAGATGTTCACCGAGGCCGGCGACAAGCTGACCGACGCGGACAAGGCCCCGATCAACGCGGGCATCGCGAAGCTGAAGGACGCGATCGGCCGCAACGACCTCGCGGCGGTGAAGGCCGCGACCGCGGAACTGCAACAATCGTCGCAGGCGATGGCCTCGCACATGTACTCCAAGACCGGCGGCGCGGGGGCGGCCCCTCCGGGCGCCGGCGAGGGCAAGAAGGACGGCCCGGACGACGTGATCGACGCCGAGTACGAGGTGAAAAAGTAACGGCTTTGGTGCCCTGCCGCGTCTGGGCGGAGCGCGGGTTCTGTTCAACGCACCGTTCTTAACGCTTGAAATGGCCGCCCCCGCCCATGTTGGCGGGGGCGGCCATTTCTGTTCAAACGCCCGCGGCGCGGGTATGTTAGCTCTTGTGACGCCCGTCACCGGAGGTCCGAACATGCCCGCTCTGAACCCGAAAGACGCCCCCGAAAAGGCCCCGTTCGTCGTGGAGGCGCCGCCGGAAGAAGAGTTCTGGGACCGGTACAACCGGCGCCTGGAGTTCCCGCTCGCCGCGGTCGCTGCGGTCCTGTTGCACGTCCTCGTGCTCGTAGTTCTCGTGTTCGGTTTGTTTTCCCTGTTGAAAGACAAGGAGACCCCGAACCCGAAGCTAGAACTGGTGGCGGTGGGCGGTCTCGACGACGCGGGCGAGGGCTCCGCCGGTTCCGGTGGGAAGCCGGAACCGGACCTCATCAAGGACGTGTCGCAAGAGCGGTCCACGCGCGACATCCTGCCCACGCCGCAGGCGCTCGCGGACGCGAAGGAAGTCGTCAAGAAGATCGTTCTCGAAGACCCGAGCGGGCAACTGCCGATCTCGGCCGCAAACGCGGCGGCGTACCAACAGCTTGACGAGAGCCTACGGAAAAAGCTGCTCGGGATCGGGTCACAGAAGGGGAGCGGCCCAGGGGCAGGCAACGGCGACACCGGCCAACAGGGCAACGGTCCGGGCGGCACCGGGGCTGATTCGACCCGCGCGCGCGGGCTCCGGTGGGTGCTGCGGTTCAAGGTCGCCAACGGGCGCGACTACCTCGATCAGTTGCGCTCGATGGGGGCGGAAATCCTGGTGCCGATTCCGCCCGACGAGAAAGAGTGCCTGGTGTTCCCGGACCTGAAACAACTGGACACCAAGCGGAACGCGACCGACGCCGACTTCCGGCGGCTCGCGGGCAAGATCAAGTTCAGCGACACCCGCCGGGACGCGGTTCACGGCGTGGCCGGGGCGCTGGGACTGGACATCACGCCGAAAACCTTCTGGGCGTTCTTCCCGAAGGAACTCGAAGATCACCTCGCGCGTCTAGAAACCGGCTACCGGAACCGGCGGGCCGAAGACATCGAAGAAACGATCTTCCGCGTCACGGTCCGCGGCGGCAGCTACGAGTTCGTGGTCGATGAGCAGGTCGCGAAGCGGTGAGGCTTTGAGGGCTTGCGCGGTTCCCCACCGGATGAGGAGCAAGAGCCCGAGGTCGAAGTCAGACACCGAGAATCCTGATGAACGCGGAAGGGCGGAGACTTGGAGGTCTCCGCCCTTCCGCGTTCAACCTTCCGGCGCTGGTGTTACGCTTTGCGGCGGAGCCGGCCCAACATCAGCCCACCGAAGCCCATGCCCGCGAGCACTAGGCCCGGGGGCGCGGGGACGCCCGACGGCGGCGGGGTGCAATCGTCCGGCACAACCATGATCTGGTCCTGCTTCGACGAGGACACGAGCGCGACGAGGTGGTAACCCGCGAGGTCGTGGGTCGAGTACGCGGTGCCCAGGCTGTTCAGCATGCTCTTGGCGACGCTGTTGGTGCCCTCGATGCGGCCCGAGGTCAGGCTCTTGCTCGTCGCCCCGTCGTACACCAGTTCCCACAGGGCCAGTTGGAACGCGGCGGCGTTGGTCGCGCTCGTCAGGCTGCTGTTGTAGTACCGGTCGAACAGTTCCGTGATCGCGGACGCTTTTGCGTCCGTTCCAATGGTCGGGGCCAACTTCAGATCGGTCTGGGTGGTGAACGTGTAGGTGCCGCCCTTGCTGATGCTCTGGTCGAGGTCGATGCAGTACGTGGTGACCTCGGTCGCGTAGTTGGTGTTCAGCGGGGTGCTCTGGTTCCAGTAGAACGGGCCGCCGTTGACCGTCGTGGATTTACCGCCATACGGGTTGTAGGTGACGGCGGTGCCACTGTTGGTGAGCGTCAGGTTGATCGTTTCGGCAGAAGCGCGCGGCGCGACGATGGCGAGGCCGATGAGTGCG
>DASWYH010000264.1:0-10051 GCA_036405095.1 Gemmata sp.
CGGGAGCGACAAGAAGGTGCGGATCGACATCTTCGGCGTGAAGACCGGCAACTCGCTCGAACCGTCCGCACTCGTCGCGCTCGGCGAGAAGGACGGCGTTCCGCAGGGACACCTGAACCTGGCGCGGGTGTACATCGACGAGGGCCGGTTCGACGAGGCCGCGAAGGCGCTCGACGCGGCCGGGAAGTGCGATCCCCCGGCGGCCCCGTGGTCGCGGGCGTGGTTCACCGCGCTCGTCAACAACCAGAACGCCACCCGGAAGGAGCACTTCGACGCGGCCATCGCCGACCTTGAGAAGCTGCTCGACCCGGCCGCACAGCCCCGCGAGCGCGGCTTCGATTTCACGAAAGATTACGTCATCTGGAACACGCTCGCGAACTGGCTGTTCAAACGGCGCACGTCCGAGGAACCGGGTTCGGACGCGCGCCGGGAATACCTCGTGCGTGCGATCAAAGCGGCCGAGCGGGTCCTCGCGCTCGAAGCCGAGGACGTGGCCGCACACGATCTGCTCGCGCTCGCATACGGCGAACTCGGTGCCGCGCACGCCCCGCAGTTGCCCGAGAAGGTGACGGCCGACTGGGTACTGTCCGAAGCGACCGCGGCGGCTGATGCGAAGCAACCCGCGGCGCGGCGCGTGACCGCGAGCGCGAACGTCGCCGGCGCTCTGGTTCACCTGCCCGCGCCGAAACTCGCGCTCATGCGCGAGGTGATCGCGAAGCTGCGGCCCGCCTTCCACGCGGAAGCGAACCCGGAGGTGCGTGCCGCGCTTGCGGCGGCGCTGGAGAAGTACCACCGCGAATCGCACGCGCTCTACAAGCCCGACGAAATCGCCCGCTCCAGTGCCACGCGCATCTACCGCGCGAAGAACCCGGCGGCGAACTACGCGGCCGGCGATCGCGTCATCTACCCGACGCTCCCGACGCACCGTGACGCCATCCTCAAAACCGGCGAACTGCCGCCGGTGAAATGAGCACGCGCTGGGTGCCTTCGGTTTTTACCCCGAAGGGGTAAAAATCAATACCGCGTCCCCGTTCCTTCGATCAAGAATCTCCCCATGAACCGTACCTATGCTCTGCTCGTTCTGGTCCTCATCACCTGCCTCGGGGCCGGCGGGTTCTTTCTCGTCCGTTGGCTGAACAAGCCGAACGAGGAGCACGTGAAAATCGTGCCCGAAGTGCCCCGCACCCGCACCGCCGCCGCGAGCGTACCCGCGATCTCCTTCACGGACGTGACGCACGAGTGCGGCGTCGCGTTCCACCACCACGCAGGGTTCTCGGGGCACAAACTGCTGCCCGAGACGATGGGCGGCGGGGTCGCGTGCTTCGACTACGACGGCGATGGTAAGACCGACATCCTCTTCGTGAACTCGTGCCCGTGGCCCGGGTTCGATCCGCCCGCGCCGGCGCCCACGCCCAAGCTGTACCGCAACAAGGGCGGGTGCGCGTTCGAGGACGTGACCGAACGGGTCGGGCTGAACAAAACGATGTACGGAATGGGCGTCGCGGTCGGGGACTACGATAACGACGGCTTCCTGGACGTGTTCGTCTCCTGTGTCGGCAAGCACCGCCTGTTCCGCAACGTCGAAGGGACGCGCTTCGAGGAGGTGACCGACGCCGCCGGGGTGGGCGGCCCCGGTGCGCTCCCGAACGTGAGCAAGGACGAGTTCTTGGCGTGGAAGCCGCCCATCCCCTTCGGCTCGTCCGCAACCTTCCTCGACTACGACGGCGACGGGCGGCTCGACCTGTTCGTGTGCCACTACGTGACGTGGTCGCCGGGCATCGACCGCAGCATCAACTCGACCTTGGAGGGCGGGAAGCGCACCTTCGTGCAGCCCCGCGATTTCGACGGCTCGCAGTGCGCGCTGTACCGAAACGTTGACGGCAAGCGGTTCGAGGACGTGTCCGCGACGGCGGGCGTTCTGGTGACCGAGAAGGAGGGCACCGATGCCACGTCGCGCGTGCGCCCCGTGGGTAAAGCGCTCGGTGTGGTGCTGTGCGACGCGGACGGCGACGGGTGGCCCGATCTGCTCGTCGCCAACGACTCGGTGCGAAATTTCTTCTTTCACAACGTTGCCGCTCCCGACGGCTCGCGGAAGTTTGAGGAAAAGGGCTACCCGCTCGGGGCGGCTTACGCAGAGGGCGGCGTGGCCCGCGCCGGGATGGGCATCGACTGGGCCGAGTTCGCGCCGGGGCGGCTCGCGGCGGTCATCGCGAACTACACCGACGAACCGCTCACGTTCCTGGAGAAGGATCAGCGCCGGCTCGCGTTTACGGACGTGGCGCAGGGGGTCGGGCTGATCGGCCCGAGCCGCACCGCGCTCAAGTTCGGCACGATCTTCCTCGACTACGACAACGACGGGCGCCAGGATCTGCTCGTGTGCAACGGGCACATCGAACCCGAGGTGGGGGTAATCAAAGCCAGCCAGTCCTATGCACAACCCGTTCAGCTCTTCTGGAACACGGGCGACCCGCACTGCTACTTCGAGCCGGTGGGCGCCGACCGGGCCGGGGCGGCGCTGTTCAAGCCCCTCGTCGGGCGCGGGTGCGCGTTCGCGGACCTTGATGGCGACGGGGATTTGGATTTGGTGCTGGTGGCGAACGGCGGCGCGGCGCGTGTCTTGCGGAACGACGCGCCGAAGACCAACCACTTCGTTCGGCTCGACCTCCGGGGTGACGGGGTGAAGTCCAACCGCTCGGCGCTCGGCGCCCAGGTGACGATCGAAGCCGGCGGGCTGAAGCTGGTGCGCCAGATCACCGGCGGGCGCGGGTATCTGAGCCAGTCGGAACTGGTGCTAACGGTCGGCCTCGGCTCTCAGACGAAGGTCGATAAGGTAACCGTGCGCTGGCCCGGGAAGGGCGCCGGAGAGGGCGTCTGGACCAACCTCGACGCGGACCGGACGCACATTCTGAAACAGGGCGAAGCGAAATAGCGCCACCTATCGGATACGCGAATGACTTCTCCCATGCCTGTTCAGCCCCCGCGCCGGCGGTGGCCGGTCCCGGCCCTCGTTTTGTTGCTCGTGGCCGGGGCTGCCGCGTACCTCCTGTGGGCGCGCCCGAAGCCTCCACCTCCGCCCCCGCCGGAACCGGACCTGAGCGCGGCGACGAGTGCGAACCTGCGCGGCGTCGGCTACATGGAGCAGTTCGACTTCGCGAAGGCCGAACAGGAGTTCGCGGACGCGGCGCGGCTCGCCCCGGACTGGCTCCCGGCACGGGTGAACCTCGGCATCGCGATGTTCAACCAGCAGCCCGCGAACAACCGGACCCTGACCCAGCACGTCGAGAAGGCCCGCGACGAGTTCCGCGCGGTGCTCGCGCGCGACCCGAACCACCCGCACGCGCACTACTGCCTCGGCATCCTCGACCTGTACATCACGAACCTGCCGGAAGCATACGAGCACTTCGTCGCGGTGAACAAAACCGACCCCGACGACGCGCACACGTGGTTGCGGCTCGGCTCCACGCACCCGGACGGGGCGAACTCGCCCGCCGCCCTGCGGTGCTTCGATCGCGCGCTCACCCTGAACCCCTACTTAAACGAGGCGCGCTACCGGCTCGCGATGTCCCTCCGCGGGACCGACCCCGCGCGCCTGGAGAAGCTGCTCGCCGAGCACGAGCGGTTGCGGCAGGCGGACCGGTTCGCGGAGTCGCGCATCGTGTACGGCGAGATGGGCAAATACGCCGACGTGATCGGCCGCGACCCGGCGACCGCGGGCGGGTCCGTCGTGGGGCCGCTCCCGCCGTTCGAGCCCGCGCCGAACTTCAAAGTGGCCCTGGCCCCCGGGGCGCGTTGGGCGCTCGCGGCCGACCTCGACCCGACGCGCAAGGCCGCGCGCGAGCGGTTCGGCGCGACGGTGGTTCTGGCCGATTTCACCGGCGACGGGAAGCCCGATGCGTTGTTGCTGTCCGCGGTGGTTGAGGGCGGGAAGGTGCGCGACCTGCTCTTGCGGAACGAGGGCAACGGCACCTTCACCGACGTGACCGCGCAAGCGGGGCTCGCGGCCCCACGCGCGAGCCTTGGCGCCGCGGCCGGGGACTACGATAACGACGGCCGAATCGACCTCGTCGTCACCAGTGCCGGCGGCGTGAACCTCTTCCGCAATGCGGGTGACGGCACGTTCGCGGACGTGACTGCGGGTGCAAAGTTGGAAGCGGGGAAGGGCGTCTACCTTGGCTGCTCGTGGCTCGACATCGACCAGGACGGCGACCTCGACCTGATCGTCTGCAAGTTCGCCGACGGCGCTTCTTCGGCGTTCTCCGCGCCGGCCCCGGGCGGCGGGCTGGTCGTGTTCGAGAACGTCGGCGTCGCGCCGCCGGCGCCGGCGAACGGCCCGCCGCCCGGCCTCAGCACCGCGTTTCAACCGGCGAGCGCGTTCAAGGAACTGGTCTCGGACGCTTCGGTCGTGAACGTCGTGGCGACGGACATTGATGCGGACCGCGACACCGACCTTGTTGTTCTTTCGCACGGGGCCGACCCGGCGGCGATCGAGAACGACCGGCTCATGCGGTTCAAACGCACCGCGCCCGCATGGGGGGCGAACAGCCCGCACCTGTGGAACGGCGGGTGCGTTCTGGATGCGAACCACGACGAGCGCTCCGATCTGTTCTTGCTCCGTGCGGGAGCCGCGCCGGTGTACCTGCTGTCAAAAGGTGCCCGCGACTTCGTCCCGGGCGCCACGAACAGCCCCCCTCTCAAACAGGCCGTTGCGGCCGATATCGACCTCGACGGCTGGCCGGACGTGGTGGGCCTGAGCGCCGACGGGAAGCCGGTCTTACTCCACAACCGGGCCGATGGGCGGCTCGAAGCTCGGGCCGATGCGTTCGGCATTCCCGGCGGGTTGCACGCGCTCGCGGTGGGTGATCTGGACGGCGACGGGAACCCGGATTTGCTCACGTGGGCCGACGGCGGGTTACAACTTCACCGGAACCTCGGCAACGGGAACCGGGCGGTGCTGATCGACCCGACCGGCCGGCGCGAAAAGGGCGCGAACTTGCGCACCAATAACGACGGGATCGGCTCCTGGCTCAGCGCCCAGACCGGTTCACAGTGGACCGGTGGCGAGCGCACCACGCTTTCCGCCGGGTTGGGGCAATCGGTGCTGCCGACGGCGCTCGGGATCGGGAAGCAGAACCGCGCCGATCTCGTTCGGGTGCAGTGGCCGGACCTCGTGCTCCAGGCCGAACTCGGGGTCAACGCGGGCGGGGTGCTCCGGCTCGCGGAAACGAACCGGAAGGGAACGTCGTGTCCGGTGCTGATGGCCTGGGACGGCGAGAGGTTCGCCTTCGTGACGGACTTTCTTGGTGGCGGTGCGCTGGGCGAATCCGGTCCCGACGGTTCGGTGCGCCCGCCGCGCCCGGAGGAGTCGGTCAAGATCGAGCCGCACCAACTGGTGCCCAAAGACGGCCATTTCGTCATCAAGATCGCGGAGCCAATGGACGAGGTGCTGTACCTGGATCACCTGCGGCTGGCGGTCCTCGATCACCCGGCGGACCTTTCGGTGTTCCCCGACGAGCGGTTCGTGTTCTCGGGACCGGAGCCGACGCAAAAGCTGCTCGCGTTCCGCACCCGGTACCTTCCGAAATCCGCGACCGACCACCACGGTCGCGACGTGACCCAACGGGTTCTTGAGCGCGATCGCCGGGCCGCCGATACGTTCGCGGTGCGGTCGTGGCTCGGGTTCGCCGAGGACCATTCGCTCGCGCTCGACTTCGGCGCCGTTCCGCCTGGTGGCGCGTATCACTTGGTTCTCGCCGGGTGGACCGAGTACCCGTATCCGGAGTCGATGTTCGCCGCGACGCGGGCCGGGGTGGCGATCAAGCCGCCGGTGCTGGAGCAACTCGACCCCGCGAGCGGGAAGTGGGAGCCGCTGTGCGATCTGGGGTTCCCGGCCGGGTTGCCGCGCGTGATGACCCGCGCCCTTCCGCCCTTGAAAAGCGCGAAGCTCCGCATCTCCACGAACATGCAGGTGTACTGGGATCAGATCTACCTCGCCGCAGGCGATGACGCGCGGGTCGCGTGCAAGGTGACATCCCTGGAGGTGTCGGGTGCGAGTCTGGCGGCGCGGGGGTTCGTTCAGGAGGTGTACCCGGAGGGCCGGTTGCCGGTGGCCTACGACGACGCCAAGACCGAGCCGGTTGCGGTCGCGAAGTGGAAGGGGCGCTTGACGCGCCTGGGTGACGTAACAGAACTGCTCCGCGCGGCGGACGATCGGTTCGTGCTGTGCGGCCCCGGCGACGAGATCACGGTTCGGTTCGACGTGAAGGGGGTGCCCGCGCTTCCGGTGGGTTGGAAGCGGTCGTTCGTGTTGCAAACCCGGGGCTACTGCAAGGACACGTCCACGACCACGGTGACCGGAGGGAGCGTGGGTCCGCTGCCGTTCCGCACGATGCCGAACTATCCGAACTTCGGCACCGCGACGCCGCCCGTGACCGACGCCGACCGGTGGCACTCGCGCCCCGCCGGCGGCAAGTGAGGCGCGGAGCGAAAGGGCGTTCGCCGCGGAGGGTACAGAGAGGCACCGCTCGCTCGGCTTCTCTGTGACTGCCGCGGGATGTCCTTAACTTCTGCCAACGTCACTTCTCCAGCGAAGGCTCCGCGAGGGCCAACGCGAGCGCCTGTTCCAACTCCGCGGCCTTGAACCCGAATGGCCCGCGCCCGCTCTTGTACGCCACCTTCCCTTCGGTGTCGATCACGTACAACCGGCCCGGCATCCCGCTGTACGCGTTGCCCGTGCGGTCGTCGATCTCGTCCACCAGCACCGGCATCGTCGGTTTCAACTTCGCGGCGAACCGGCCGCACACCTTCACGCGCTCGTCGTAAGTCGTGGGCTGCTTCACTTCCACACCCGCCTTCGAGTTGGAAGCCATGACCCACCCGTCGGTGGGGTGCGCCTCGCGCACGTAGACCATGATGAAAGTCGCGTTCGCCTTGTGGCGCTGGTAGATCGCCTCCACGTCCGCAGCCAGCGCGCGGAACGGGCCGCAGGTGAAGTTGCCGAACACCAGCACCACCGGCTTCGGGCCGATCAGCTTCGAGAGCTTCACCGTCTCCTTTCCGTCGAGCGTCTTGAGCGCGAAATCGGGCGCGGGGGCGCCGAGCCGCGGGCCTTCGTGGATCGACCCGAGTTCCCCGGCGAACAGCCCGCGCACCAAGATTTCGAGGGTCGGGGCGTCGCCGGGGAGGAACCCGCCCGGCCCGGACGCCAAGAGCGCGGCGCGCAGGTCGTCCGGCGTGATGTGGTCCTTGCCGTCGGCCACTCGATCGAAGAATGCCGTCACGTCCGCGCGGGTGAGCTTGCCGTCGCCGCGCGGGTTCATGCGGCGGAACACGCGGGTCGCGAAGTTCATCTGGATGACGAACGGGTTGCGGTCGGACCAGTCGAAATCGTCGGCCCCGATGCGCCCGTCGCCGTCGCGGTCGATGATCTTGAACGCCGCGGCCGGGCCGCGGAACTTGTCGCGCGGGATCGACCCCTTTTCGGGATCGAGGCCGTGTTGCCGGGCGAGCCAGGCCCAGGTGTAGCGCGTTTCGGCCGGACCGAACCAGCCGTCGGTGCCGGTCATCCAACTGCCCCGGAGGATCGCGACGAGCATCTTCACCGCCTCGGGGCGGTTGGCCGCGGGGTAGGTCTTCTCCAGTTCGTCTGCGACCCGCGCGGCCTCCTTCGGGTCGGAGAGCTTCGCGGGGTCGAGCTTGGGCAGCTTCGGCGGTTCCGCCGCGCCCCCCGGCGCGCGGGTGAACCCGAGTAGGGCCGAAACGAGGATCGTCGCAGAGAGGAATCTGAGCACGGCGTTTGCCCTCGGAAAGAGATGAGGCCGGCCCACATCGTACCCTCTTGGGGTGCGCGCGGACCAACCCATTTGAGGGCATTTTTGCGCCGGGTCAGGTGCCGCACGCGGTGGCGGTCACCGGGCGCGCGGTGTTCGGCTCGAAGACGGTGAACTGCGCCAGCAACTCGCCGGCCCGCAACCGCTCGACGGCCGAGGAGCACACGGTCACGCGCCGGCCGCGCGGGTACACGTTCCCGAGGTCGTCGTGAACCTCGCGGAACGGTCCCTTGTACAGCACCTCCGCTTGTGCGGCGGTCGGTGCGGGCGGGGCGAACCCTTCGAGCTGCGTCTCGCGCATCCCCACCCCGTTGCGGACGAAGCACGGTTTGGGGTCGTACTTCAGGAGCTTCACCCCCACGAACCCGGCGGCCTCCAGGAGTGCGACTGCTTCGCCCTCGGCCGGAACGGCCCGGACCGCGCCCGCCGGGCCGGGCAATTCGGGGTTCTGCACACCGGTTTCGCCGCTGAGCACGTGGACGAACACCCGCCCGCCGGGCTTCAACACGCGCGCGGCCTCTGCGACCGTGGAACGCTGCTCCTCTGCCGAGAGCGGCAGGTTGAACGTGCCGCGTAACAGCACCTCATCGGCGGTCGCGTCTCCGAGGGGGATGCGGGCCGGGACCGGAGCGTTCATCCGGTGCTCCCAAACCACGCGCTCGCGGGGAGCGAGCCCGGCCCCCAAAACCACCTCCGCCGACTGCCCGGCGCCGCGGTGGTCGAGGTCGCCGTCGAAGGTGTACACCTCCCACAGGGTGCCGTCCGGGTCGTGAACCCAGAACTTCGTTTGACGGGCGTAGCAGCACTCCACGCCGTCCTCGCGCTTGGTGCGGATTCCGGCCCGTTCGAGACGCTCCTGCATCCCAACCAGCGCTCCCGCGTCCGGCAAGCGGAACCCCGCGTGGTTCAGCGCGCCGCCACCTTGAACGCCCGATGCGGGTTCGAGCGAGAGCACGAGGGGCGGGCTGTCCGGCTCGAACTTGGCGTAGTCGGCGCGCACCTTGGCCGGCTCGACCCCCAGCAGCGTGCGGAAGAACGACACGGACCGCGCGAGGTCGGATACGTTCAGTGAGGCGTGGAACCTGACGGGAGCGCTCATGGGTGCTGTCCTGTTCACAAATTCAGTTGTTTCAAGGGTCCGCGTCCGTCGTAAGTTAGCTGATGATCGCAAAAGAAGCATCGATCTGAACTGACCACTGATCACTGGCCACTGACCACTTGAAATGACTGAGTTCACTTGAAATAGGTGTCGGTTTTGCCGTGCTCCGCGTACTTCGCGCGCAGCCACTCGTGGAACTCGCGGTAGCGCCTCTCGCGCTGCTCGCCGCCGTCGGAACGGGCGTTGTAGCTCAGGTACAGTTGTCGGCGCCACCGGTCCGAGACGTTCGGGTCCGAGCGGTGCGGGGTGAAGCCCCCGAAGACGGCCACGTCGCCGGGCTCGAGGAGGAGGGGAACGGCTCGCACCTCATCGACGGTGTCGGCCGGGAGTTCGTGGTAGTGGCCGTCTTTGGCGCTCAGTGAACCGTTGTGGTGGTAGCCCGGATACACGACCGTGCAGCCGTTGTCGCGGTTCGCGGAATCGAACGGGATCAGCACCGTGAGGAAGCTCTCGGGGAACCCGTCCCAGGCGATCCAGTCCTGGTGCAACCCGTACCCCTTGACCCCCGGCGGCTTGTAAATCAGCTTGTCTTTGAACAGGCGCGCGGGCTCGCCGTACACGGCCGCAAGAACTTTCAACAGCGCCGGGTGGTGCGCCAGCCGGTCGCAGACGGGGCTGAGGTCGATGACGGGGTCGAACGTCTCGAACGTGCATTCCCCGGTGAACACGTTGTTCTGCCACCGGCACCGGATGTTGTTCGTGTCCTTCAGGTGCGCGTGATCGGACAGGAGCCGGTCCGCTTCCGCAGACGCCGCGCGCATCTCGGCCGCGGAGAACAGCCCGGGCACGATGACGAATCCGTCGCGCGCGTAGTCGGCGCGCAAATCCGGATGGGTGCCCGGTTCAACCGCGGTCATTGGTTCTCCCGTGTCGAGTTCGGTAAGGGTGTGAGCCACGCGACCACCGCAAACGCGGCGGCCACGAGCGCGAGCCCTTGCACCACCGGCGCGTATGAGCCGGTGGCGCGGTGCCCGGCCGCGAACACCAGCGGCCCGCCCGCGGACGCCAGCACCGTGAGCAACTGGGCCGCGCCCTGGATCGTGCCGAGGTGCGCGGGGCCGAACGC
>DASWYH010000265.1:0-1891 GCA_036405095.1 Gemmata sp.
TCCGGCTCCCGCCCGCGTAGTGCGGGTGCGGCTCAAATAGAGCCGCACCCGGAAGGGCGTACGGTCCGCCACACATTTTAACGCCGGCCAACATCAATAGGCGAGCGATTGAATTCGTTACGAAAATCGGGGAGCTGCGACGGGGCCGTTACTGGCCCTCATTTTCACAAGGGTTCGCTCCGCGGCACTCAATAATCTAAACAAATACTATCCGTTTATTCCGGAGCGCGCGCCTCTCTCGCACCCCGAGCGCGGGCGCCAAGCCCCGGGACTCGTCACGGGACCGTTCCGCACGGAGGAGGCGCGCGGGGGGCGTGGCCAGTGACGAGCGCGAGACTCACTCCTTCGTATCGTCGCTGAGAAAATCGAGCACATCAGCATCATCCCATTCGCCCCCGGAGCGGCCCCTTTTGGCCTTCGGCGCCGGCGCGGGTTCGGGATCGTCCATCCCGGGAAGCGCGAGGTCGATTTCCTCCACGGGTCCGCTGGGGGCGCCGAAGATCCGCGCTTCACCGATGCGGTCCCACAAGAGCCGCGCGAACGGCTTGATCTCGATCGGCTCGTCAGCGCCCCAGCGGTCCCGGTCGGCCGGGCGGATGAACTGGGCCGTGCGCAACTTCCGCAGCGTGGTGTGCGAGTCGGAATAGCGCGCGAAGTCCGGGAAGACGTCGGCGACCGTGAGCGCGCCCTCGTGGGCCATGATGCGCCGCAGCGCTTCGCGTTCGTCGGGGCGAATGAAAGGTCCCGCGGCGCGCATCTCGCGGATCAGCCCCACAACCGCGAGAGCGAGTTCTTCAGTCGAACAACTCAGGCTCCCGGCGCCGAGGCCGAGGTCGAGGTCGAGGTCGAGGTCGAGGTCGGAATGGGTCGCGTGCATCCGGGTCTCCCGTGCCTGGGCACCCGCGCAGAGGGACCTGCGGAGGGGCCTGTTGAAGGTGGCAGAGCGGGCGAATCGGGGCGAGAGCGAGAAGTGAACCGCGAGCGATGTGGCGACGGGCGAGTTAATATTAGTTTAACTCCGCGCGTGCCCCGGTGCAACCTTCAATCGCAAGAACCCCGCGCGCCCGGCCCTGCAAGAACGGGGTCCGGAACTTGGCACCTCCCAAAGGGGAACCTAAAACCACACTGCCCGGACCCGGACGTTCCGCGGACCGGGCCGAACACGAAGCGAGATCAGGATGAAGGCGTTCGCACTGGCACTGGGGTTGGTCGCGTGCTCGGTCCTGACCGCGCGGGGGGCCGATGAGAAACTCGACCTGGCCGGCACATACAAGCTGGTGGCCGGCAAGAAGAACGGCACCGCGGCGGACGATGTCGCGAAGAAGGCCGAGTACACCGTGACCGCGGACACGTTCACGATCAAGGGCGGCGAGTTCAAGTTCGTCATCAGCTACAGCCTCGACACCAAGAGCACCCCGGCCCACATCGACATGGAGATCCGCGAAGGCCCCGAAGGGAGCAAGGGCGCGAAAGCCGTGGGCATCGTCGAACTGAAGGACGGGACGCTCAAGATCGCTTACTCGCTCGATAAGGAGAAGCGCCCCAAAGACTTCGACGGCAAGACCGGCTATTATTTCGAGTTGAAGAAGGAAAAGGCGAAGTAAGTGCGCCTCCGTCGACGGGTTGTGACCGTTCGACGCTCCATTTCCCCAACACCACGCCCCCCGGCTGCCCTGAATACCATCATGAAACGCTTTATTGTTCTCACGCTCGCGTTAGCCGCCTTCGCTGTTGGTTCGTCGCCCGCGGACGAGAAGCTCAAGGGCATCGCGTGCCGGTCCGTTCACCTCGGGTACCCGGCGCCCGAGGGCGTGGCGTTTTACAACGAGATGACCGTTGAGAAATCGGCGGACGGCACGTACTTCATGGCCGCCGGGTGGGGCAAAGGGTA
>DASWYH010000266.1:0-5340 GCA_036405095.1 Gemmata sp.
GGCTTACCCTGGTCCCGCCCGACCACTGGCTTGAGGCACAACTTTTATTTGATCCACAAGTTCTTACGCCTGAATGCCCCAAACTGTGAGGCTTTTCAGGTGCTATCCTTCAAAGCCCTATCGCGACTTGGCCAACCCGTAGGCGACCGCGCCCCCGCCGACCAGGACGACGAGCACCCCGAACACCAACAGCAAAACCAGCGAGGTCAGCGCGCCGAGCAGGAGCAACACGAACCCAACCGCGGTCCCGCCCGCGCCGGCCAGAACCATGTTCCGCTTCTCCTCCGACCAAACCGCCTTCGACCACGCCCACACGTCGTCCGGGACCTCCCCCTTGACCCGGGCCAGCGCCGCCGCGCAGGTGTCGTCGTCCTCTGCCATCTCACGGGCGTTCCGCATGACCAGCGCAGCTTCCCGCTTGTCATCGCTGGCCGCTGCCGCGCGGACGGTGCGCTCCAGTTCGTCGGTCACCGGGTTTACGGGCGCGAATAGCTCCCCGTCGGCCGAGGTCAGCCAGCAGTCGTACTCCTTCTTGCGGCTCCGATAGGTGAACTGGTATCCCGGCGCCGCGTGGACCACGACCCGCTGGCGCACCAACCGGCCCCCACGGTCCGCGGCCGGGGCCGCCGCGAGCAGAGCGCGAACGCTCGCGGTCAGCTCCGACGGCGCCGCGGGTCCCAGGTCCGCGCCGAACGGGGTCAGCTCCGGAGAAAGAACGGTAGCGACCGGGGCATAGGTCTTGCCCTTCTGGAGCAGGTCGAACACCTCCGCCGGCATCAGCTCGGGCTGGGTCGGTACCCCAGTTTGGTCGGCGGCCCGGAACGTCTGCCTCACCACCCACACCTCCGCGAGCTGCCGCTTCCCGGCGCAGGTCTTGCACGCCACTGCCCCGCTAGACCGGCAAATCGAGCACGCAACCGCACCGGTGGCGTTGCACGGGCGGCAGGGCACGTGTCCGCGCTCGGAGCAGGACCCGCACGGGACCGTGTAGCGCTCCTCGTCCCGGAACTCCGCACGGCCGGTGCCGTTGCACTCGCGGCAGCGCGCGTTGTCGGTGTGCCCGGCGCCGCGGCACCGGCGGCAGTCCCGGAACCGCTTCACCTTCCGGACCCGCTCCTCGCGGCCCTTGCCCCGGCAGGTCGAGCAGGGTGCCATTTTCGTTCCGGAACACGTCGGGCACGGCACCGACCGGCTACCGTTGCACCCGGAGCACGGCCCCCGCCCTCCCCCGCGGCACGCGCCGCACTCCAGCACCCGCTGCGTTTCGGGGATGGGGAACTCGGCCGTTCCGGATTTCATCGCGTTTGGGATCGGGAGCCGGCAGCTCCAGGGGTCGATCTCGGTCGCCGGACGGGTGCTAATGGGGACCGGTTCGCCCTCGTAGGGGCGCGTGACAACGGACGCGACTCGCGTTTCGTAAAGCGAAGTCAGCACGGCGAACCGCGAGTGGTGCGCCCAGGCGCCGTCCAGCTCCATTTTGTCCGGGAGGGCGCTCTGGGAGTGGTGCCGGATGCCCTTGACGTACCGCTTGAAGTGGCGCGGCAGATCAAGGGCCGCGGCCGTCTCGTCGGCGTCGAGGGCCGTGTAAGGGTCCGCGTGCCGGGCAAGTGCGGCGACGAGTTCGGCGGTCGCTCGAGCCTGGCGGGCGGGTCCGTCCCTGGCTTCGGTCACCAACAGGGTCATGCGAGGCGTCCAGAGGGCTGCCGGGATGGACGCGAACCGCCGTCCCGGCCCCTCGAACCGCCCGCCGGCGAAATCGTCCTCGGCGCCGGCGGTCGCCTCTTCGATCTTCTTCTGCCACGCGGACCAGTCGGCCTGCACCTCTTTGACCTCGGTCCTGGCCCGGTTCGTGACCTCGGACAACCGCGGGTGGGTGAGTGCGACGACCGGTTTGAGGGCGTCGATTGCGACCTGGAACTGGTACTCGCGCCGGCACTTGGCGGCGATTCCGAACCGCTCGTCCGCGTCGCGGGTCAGCGCCTCGAAAGTCTCGGCCTGGACCGCGCCGCACTTCGCGCACGCCGGCCTGCTCAGCGGGGTCGCGCTGCTGCACTTCAAGCACGGCGCCACCAGATCCTTCCCGCAGCGCGCGCACCGGGCGTCGGTGTCCTTGTTCGCGGTGCCGCAGCTCTGGCACACCAGAACGGCCAAGTCGGCCGCACTGCCCGAAGGCGAACCGGCTGGGCGCAGCTTCGCGAGCGCCTGCCCGAACTCTGCGGCCGATGCGTACCGCTCGTCCGGGTTCTTGCTGAGCGCGCGAGCCAGCACCGCGTACAACCGGGCGTCGATGTGCTCGGGGCGGATCACGTCCGGGTCGTCCCCGGTCGCGGCGGCGTAGAGCGTCACCGCGAGCGAGAACTGGTCGGACGGCGGCCCGGCCGAGGACGGGTCGCGCTTCACCTCCGGGGCGACGTAGAACACGGTCCCGAGGTTGTCCATCGAGCCGGTGAGCTTCATGGACGCCGGGTCCACATCGCGCGCGAGCCCGAAGTCCGCCAGGACGGGTTCCCCGTGGGTGTCGATGAGCACGTTCGGCGGCTTCACATCGCGATGAACCAGTCCGCGATCGTGGACCGCCTGGAGCGCGCTGGCTAGTTTGGCCCCGATTTCGGCGACCCGATGCGGTGAGAGCCGCCCCTCGCGGCCCACCAGTTCGTCCAGGTTGAGCGGCGGCGCGGGCCAATCGGCGGCCCAACCTGGGTGTTTACGCGGGTCGGCGGAGACCGGTCCCGGGATGTACTCGAGGACCATCAGCGGCGGTTCACCCGGTCGGGACGCGCCATGGATGACCACGATGTGAACGTGCCGCAACCCGCGGAGCACCTCGGCCTCGCGGTGGAACCGCTTGAGGAACAGGGCGTCGGCGCTCTTGTCCGCGCGCAGCGTCTTCACCGCGAACCAGCGGCTCCGCACCCGGCGGTGCCGGGCGAGACTTACTACGCCCATCCCCCCGCGCCCGAGTTCGCGGACGATCTCGAAGTCCGCTTCGGTCACGGTGGCCCCGCTCGACGAGCCCGGGGCGACGCGGGTGTCCCCCGCGGACTCGGCCCCGGTGGGCAGCGAGGTGAGGTCTTCGTCGTCCGCCGGGCGTGCGGATTCGGCCCCGGTGGCGTAGTTGGAGAAGTCTTCGGGTGGGGGAGTCACTGGGCGCCTCCTTCGGTGCGGTCGGGATCGGAGTTCGGGAGCGAGCGCGGGGGTGGGGGCGGGGGCAGCGGGGGCTTCGCGTTCGCAACCAGAACGTTACCGGCCTGTTGAACGATTGACGCGAGCAACTGGACCGCTTGCTGGGTACCCTGGGTGTGCGCCGCGCTGAGTTCTTGGGAGTGCCGGGCAGCCAATTCGCGCTCACGGGCGAGCTGTTGTTCCAGCCCGGCGGAGTTCTGGCTCGAAGCAAGCATGGCGGCCAGTTCTGGGCGCGTCGCGGCCAGCCGCGCCTGGTACATATTGAGCGCGGCCTGCTGGAGGTTCGGGGGCAACCGTCCGACCGCTTCCAGCACCGCCAGGAAGTCGGCCTGGTCCTGGTTGCTCTTTTGGCGCTCGTGTTCGCCGGTGATCTGGAGCTGGCGCTGGTACTCGGAAAGTTCGCGGGCGCGTTTGGCCCCGGTCACGTCGTTGTCGGCGAGCGCCTTCTCTTTCCCGAGGGCGATCGCGAGCCGCTCGTTTTCGGCCAACTGGGCGCGGGCGTGCTCCTGCTGGGTGGCGTCCATGTCCAGCTGGCGCACCTGGGCCGCGGCCGTGTTCGCGTCCTTGCGGGCGGACCGGACGCCGTCCCGCTCGATCTCGGTGAGCTCGTCCTCGAAGTCGAGTAGCGCGTCGGCGCGCTCCTCCTCGCGGGTCATCAGGGCGGCCTGGCGGTTCAGCTTCATCCGCTCGCCCTGCTCCTTGAGCCGCTCCTCCGCGATCTTCGTTTCCCCCTTTTCTCGCTGCAGCGTGAGCAGTTCGGGGCAAACGAACTCGAACGTCATGCACCGGTTCAGGCGGATCCCGTAACCGGACAGGGTGTCCGACATGACCTGGTTGATGGTCGCGATCACCTGCTCGCGCCCCTGGTCGCGGTTCGCGAGCAGGTCCATCGCGTTGAAGCCCCGGACGGCCTGCTGCACGGCCATGCGGAACTCGAGCTGGATCCGCTCGTAGAAGTGCCCGAGGTGGTACGCGAAGTCGATGGTGACGGAGCGGCTCGATTTCACCCGGGTCCGGGTCTCCTCTTCCACGAAGAGGCTCTTGATGTCGGCCCACCGCCGGCCGAACCACGTTTTCGCGGGCGCCTTGGCGACCTGTTCGTAAACCGGGTTGTTGCGCAGCTCCGTGCGCGCCCGCCGCTTCGCTTTGAGCCCGGTCGCGATCATGCTGTCGCCGAGCGTGTCCAGCAGCTTGTCCGGGTCGACCACCTGGAGCTCGAGCTGCACCTGGGCGCCCCCGAACAGGTTGTCGGCGCTGAGCAGGTTGAGCTGTTCGAGCGTTTTGCGGAGCAGAATCGCCCGGTCCTCGCGCTGGCCGGTGCGCGCGACCGGGTCCGACGATGTGGGGGGCACGTCGCACTTCTCGTCCACCAGGCCGGTGCCGTGCAGCAGTTGCCAGTCCGGGAGCTGGATGATCGCGATGACGGGGCGGCGGGGCACCTTCAGGTACATGGTGAAGTTGTCGCCCTCCTGGGCCTTGATCTGCCCGGCCCCGCCGAAGTCCCCGAACAGGTGCTCGAACTTTTCGTACCGCCCGGGGTGCAGTCGCTGGAGCGGCGACCCTTCGGACCCGGCAACGAACACCCACGACTGGTCATCGACGATGATCGGCTTGATCCGCGGGGAGGTCCCGTCGTTGGGCATCGAGATGAACTGAAACTTGGCGAGTGTCAGCTTCTCGAAGCTCTCCTTCATCCCCTTGGCAGCGGTGGCGAACAGGAGCGGATCGAGCACCTCGTCCGACCACGTTTTCGGAACCAGGTTCTCGCCGCACCGGAGGCAGAAGTTCTTCTTGGGCACTTCCGCCCGGCACTTGGGGCAGGTGGTCATCGGTGGGGGCATGGGCAAACCTCGGGCTCAGAGGACCGGCGGGTTGGGGTTCAGGTCTTGGTCCTGGACGCGCGGCGCCGGGACGGCCCGCCAGCCGACCCGGAACCGCGGTCCGGCGTTTGTGGGTTGGTCGGCGGGAACGGCGGTCCAGCTCGCGCCGTCGGCCGGGCGGAACTGGAGCACCGCAGCGCCCCCGGAACTGGCGGTCCACGCGACCCAGCCGAGCGGGGCCGTCCCGGGGCCGAGCACCAGCACCGGGAGCGTACCCGCGACCAGTGCGTACGCAAGCCGCCCGGCGTGCGCGTCGGTGCGCACCAGCCAAACGGCG
>DASWYH010000267.1:0-8780 GCA_036405095.1 Gemmata sp.
GGACGGTCGATTGGTGTTCCGCAGACGGTGTGCCCGGGGCGGGCGAAGGCGCTATGCCTATCCCGGCACGCAATCGCCAATCCAGCGTCCGCGGTTCGAGCATCAGAACGAGCCCGGCGCCCGCGGGGTCGCGTTCAACGAGTGCGGGTGGCCTTCCCGGCTCCGGTGGGGGCGCGCAGCACCGTCGCGCCCTTCGCGGAGAGGGCCACGCGCAGTTCGGGCAGCGCGTCGTCGATCGGGAGGCGGTCCTTCGGCATACGAGAAGTTTAGCAGCACTCGCATCGGGGGCACCGCCATACACTGAGCATCGGCAACTGTTCCCCCAACTTAAGGAGTGCGCCACAGGTGAACCGTCGCTGGCTGCTCGCTGCTCTTGCGGCACTCGCTCTCGCTCCGCCGGCTTTGGGTCAGGAGAAGAAAGACAAGAAAGAGTTACGGTGGGGCACCGACCCGACCGGCGGCGCACCCTACGTTTACAAGGAAGGCGGCAAGTTCGTCGGGTTCGAGGTCGAGTTCGCCGAGTATCTGGCGAAGGAGTTGGGCCGAACGAGCGAGATGGTGACCGGCGACTGGGACAAGCTTCCGGAACTGCTCGGCAAGCCGGCAGGTGAAAACGGTATCGACATTGTTCTCAACGGGTACGAACTGCGCGAGGATCTGGAAAAGAAGTACCCGTCCACAATCCCCTACTATGTTTACAAACTCGCGCTCATCACTCACAAAGACGACGCAGACGCGATCGCAGGTTGGAGCGATTTAAACCGTGAAAAAGCGAAGGGCGTGAAGCACTCCGTCGGCGTACTCGGCGGGTCCGTGGCACACGGCTACATGAAGAGCAAGAAGTTCGGTGACAAAATCGAACTGGCAATCAATCAGGATGTGGCCACGGTTATCGGTTTGGTCGAGCAGAAGCGCCTCGACGCGACCGTTCAGGACACCCCGGCCGCCCTCTACTACGTGAAGCACAGCAAGAACCTGAAGCTGGTCGGCGAACCCCGCAAAGCGGGGTTCTACGTGATCCTCACGCGCGAGAACGACAAAGAGCTACGCGAGAAGCTGAACGCGGCCATCAAGAAGGGCATCAAGGACGGCACCCTGAAGGCGATTTATGAGCGGTACGGGCTGTGGAACGAGGACCAGGAGCGCTTGCTCTACTGGACCGAGCAGAAGTGGCCCCCGCCGTTCCCTTCCGATGAAGAAGAAGAGGGGGGCGGCGAAAAGGGGCAAGTGGACTGGGCGCAACTGTTCCGCGAACTGCTCCGGGCCGCGGGCATGACCGTGTTTCTTGCGGTCACCTCGTTCCCGCTCGCGATGCTGGTCGGAATGCTGGTCGCCCTTGGCCGCGTCCACGGCCCGCGCCTCGTGCGGTTCCCGCTCGGGCTGTACGTCGAGTTCCTGCGCGGCACGCCCCTGTTGCTCCAACTATACTTCGTGTTCTACCTGCTCCCGCAGCTCACGCAGCAGGTGTTCGGGATCACGTTCAACCTCTCGCCGATCCAGGCCGGGATTCTCGGTCTGGCGATCAACTACTCCGCCTACGAGGCCGAGAACTACCGCGCCGGGTTGCTCGCGATCCCCCGGGGCCAGATGGAAGCCGCGCTCGCGCTCGGGATGAACCCGTTCACGGCGCTCCGCGTGGTGATCGTCCCGCAGGCGGTGCGGATCGTGATCCCGCCGGTCACGAACGACTTCATCGCGCTGTTCAAAGACACCTCGGTGTGTTCCGTGATCCTCATCACCGAACTGACCCGGAAATACAACGAGCTGTACAACTTCAACCGCGAGTACATCGTGCAGCTCGCGTTCATCACGGCCGGTCTGTACCTCGTCATGAGCTACCCGCTCGCGATCCTGGCCGGCGTGCTGGAAAAGCGCCTGGGAAGCGCAGGAGGGGCGCACCGATGATCCGCGCCACCAACATCACCAAGTTCCGCGGCGACACGAAGGTGCTCGACGGCGCCTCGATCGAAGTGCGTAAGGGGCAGGTCGCCGCGCTGGTCGGGCCGTCCGGCGGCGGCAAGAGCACCCTGCTCCGCTGCATCAACGGGCTGGAAGAGTTTCAGGAGGGCGAGATATCCGTCGGCACGTTCGCCCTCAAAGGGGGCGCAGCGCCCCCGCGGCACACGCTGCTCCAACTGCGCCGCACGGTGGGCATGGTGTTCCAGCAGTTCAACCTGTTCCCGCACATGACGGTGCTCAAGAACGTTATGAGTGGGCCGGTTCACGCGCTCGGGAGCCCGAAGGGGGAAGCCGAAGTCGTCGCGAAAAAGTGGCTCGACCGGGTGGGCCTCGGCGAGAAGCACGAGGCGAAACCCGCGCAACTTTCGGGCGGGCAGCAACAGCGCGTTGCGATCGCCCGGGCGCTTGCGGTTAACCCCGCGGCGATCCTCTTCGACGAGCCCACAAGCGCACTCGATCCGAAAATGTCTTCGGAGGTGATGCGGGTGATCAACGACCTCGCCGACGACGATCAACTCCAGGTCGCGATGGTCATTGTTTCGCACGACATCCCGGCCGTGAAGCGGATCGCCGACGTGGTTCACCTGCTCGACAAGGGCCGGGTGATCTACTCCGGCCCGGCGGCCGAAGCGTTCGCCCCGGGCGGCCCGGCCGCCGCACTCGAATAGCACAAGCGACCCACCCCCGCCCCCTCCCTGCCGGGAGGGAGAAAGAGAGCGGGTTTGACTTCCTCCCTGCAGGAGGGGTCGGGGGTGGGTCTTCCCGCGAAGAACGTAAGGAACCCCAGAATGTCCACCGCAACCGCACAGCGACTGATCCGCGTCGGGCACAGCCCGGACCCGGACGACGCGTTCATGTTCCACGCGCTCGCCAACGACAAGATCCCCACCGGCGACCTGAAATTCGTTCACGAACTGGTGGACATCGAGACGCTCAACCGCCGGGCGCTCACCGGCGAACTCGAAGTCACCGCGGTCAGCATCCACGCCTACAGTTTCTTGCTCGACAAGTACGCGCTGCTGCCCACCGGGTGCAGCATGGGCGACAAGTACGGCCCGATGGTCGTCGCGCGCAAGCCGCTGAAAGTGGAGTACCTTCCCGAAATCAAGATCGCGGTTCCGGGCACGCTCACAACCGCGTTCCTCACGCTCAAGCTGTTGTTCGAGTCGATCGGCGCACAGGATAAACTCACTTACGACGTGGTCCCGTTCGACGAGATCATCCCGGCGGTGGTGTCCGGGAAGTACGACGCGGGCCTCATCATTCACGAGGGGCAGCTCACGTTCCAGAACCAGGGGCTGCACCTCGTTACCGACCTCGGTGTCTGGTGGCAGGAGCGCACGGGGCTGCCACTCCCGCTCGGCGGGAACGTCGTGCGCAAAGACCTCGGCACCGCGACCATGCGCGAGGTGAGCCGGCTCATCAAGCAGAGCATCCAGTACGCGCTCGACCACCGCGCCGAGGCGCTCCAGTACGCCCTCAAGTACGCCCGCGACATGGACGTGGCGCTCGCGGACAAGTTCGTCGGCATGTACGTCAACGCCTGGACACTCGACTACGGCGAGCGCGGCCGGGCCGCGATCCGGAAGTTGCTCGACGAAGCGCACCGCGCGAAGATCATCCCGAACCCGGTCGAACTGGAATTCGTGGAGTAATTCTCACGTAGCTGCGACGCTTTCGCGATTGCCGACCCGGTGCCCGTGAAGGCGCTCCCACTGGGCCGGCAATCGCGCCTCACCTCACCAACACAATCCGATCCGGCGCGTTGAAGTTGCAAGCTGACGGGCGCCCGCGCGGGCTTTTCACTTGACGCGCGGACGCAAACCGGTCAGCATTTCACAATCCCTTATTTGTGCAACCTCTCCCCACAGCCGACCGTTATTTCGCCCCGAAGCTGTTATTTGTCCCCGAAGGTGAGCCGATGCCCGTCCTCAAGACCCCGTGCCCGAAGTGCGACGCGAACATGCGCTTCACCGTTGACGGCGAGGGCGACCACGAGGTCACCTGTCTGAAATGCAAGCACACGTTCACCGCCACGCTCGAAAGTGACGAACCCGCACCGGCGAAACCCACCAAACTCAGCAAGAAGAAGCCCCGCGTCGTGGATGAAGATGACGACGACACCCCCAGGACGAAAAAGAAGAAGAGAGCCGAGCCGGAGGAAGGGGGCAACCAGAAGCTCCTCATCGCCGGCGGCGCGGCCGGTCTCATTTTGTTGGTCGGGTTGGGTTTGGTGGTCTTCGCGGTGACCAGCGGCGGCGACAAGTCGGCCAAGAAGACCGACGACCCCGCCCCGGTGGTGCAACCGCAACCAAACGCCCCGCAACCCACCCCCGGGTCGAACACTAACCCGGGCACCAAGCCGAACCCGGGTACGAATCCGGGCACCAACCCGAATCCGACCCCGGGCACGAACCCGCCCCCGGGTACAAAGCCCCCCCCGGGCACGAATCCGCCCCCCGGAACGGGGCCGAACGCGCCCCCGCCGAAGAAGGACAAGCCCGAGGACGTGGAACTGGCGACGATGCTCCCGCCGCCGCCCAAGATCCGCGTGAGCGGGTCGCTGGTGCCCACCACGAAACCGCTGGTCGTGGCGCCGGCGATCCCGCCGCTCGCCGAGGACGAAGACCCGTTCGTGCGGGCCAACAACTTCAAGCCCGAAGGGCCGCTGCCCGTGCTCCCGGTTCTGCCCAAGACCGGCGGGCGCCCGCTGCTCACGCTCGACGCCGGCGGGCACACCAGCTTCGTCGGCAAGGTGTTCTTCAACGCCAAGGGCGACCGCGTCATCACCGTCGGCGAGGACAAGGCCGTCCGCATCTGGGACCCGGTCTCGAACGAAACGATCAAGACGATCCGGTTCCCCGCCGGTCCGGGCAAAGAGGGCGCGCTCCACGCCGCCGCGATCTCGCGGTCCGGCAAGCGGTTCGCCGTCGCCGGGCAGAAGCTGGCCGGGGTCGCAAACGGGAAGGTGCCGATCTACGTCATCTCGCCCGAAACCGGCAACCAGCTCATCCGCATCGACGCCGGCAGCGGCGACGCGGTCAGCGCGCTGCACTTCTCGAACAACGGGCACCGGCTCGCGGTCGGGTGCGAGGACGGCAACTTGCAGCTGTTCGATGTGACCTCCGGGCGCGAGTTGGGGCGCACGATGCCCCACCTCAACCCGACCACCCGCACGGTCGCTTCGGTCGTCGAGGTGCGGTACAACCCGAACCCGAAGTGGAACGTGCTCGCCAGCCTCGGTGCGGACAAGACGGTGAAGCTGTGGGACCTGGCCCGGCAGAACAACATCGGCTTCGGGGTGTCCGGCGTGGTCCCGTCGTGCCTCGCGTGGAGCACCGACGGCCAGAACCTCGCGCTCGGCACCACCACCGGCGAAATCATGATCGGCACGGTGCAGGGGCAGTTGCAAAAAACGCTCAAGGTTACCGGCGCCGACAAGAAGCCGATCAAGCTGCAAATCGCGCAGATCCAGTTCGCGCCCAACAACCTCGACCTGGCCGTCGCCGGCATCAACGTCGAACAAGGGCAGGGGTGGGCCGGGATCGTCAACGCCGATACCGGGATCGCGCGGACCGTGGTCACCGCGCACTCGAACACCGTGCGCGGGGTGGACGTGTCGGACGACGGCGCGCGGGTGGCGACCTGCGGCGGCAACCTGCACGAGACACTCATTTGGGGCACCGACGACGGCAAGATCCAGCACCGGCTCGAAGGCACCGGGGCCGGGATCTGGTCGATCGGGTGGGCGAAGGACGGGAAGTCGATCGCGTGGGGCACGAGCAACAAGCGCGGGCCCGGCAACGTCGGGACGCTGGAGCACACGTTCCGGCTGGACGAGTTCGGGCTGGGTGGCCCAGCGGACCCGTCCAAATACACCCAGATCGTGGACAGCGACGAGCACGTGAAGTTGCTCACGCTCCCGGTCGGCGTCGTGGTGCAGACGACCGGGCGCGAGCCGATCCCGATCCTGCTGCCCGGCGACCGCGTCTACTCGGCCACGGTGCTCCCCAAGGCGAACACGGTTCTGGTCGGCGGCGCCGAGCACCTGTATATGGTGACCCCGTCCACCGGGCGCGAGGTGAAGCGGTTCGTGGGGCACGCCGGGACCGTGCGCTGCGTCACCCCGTCGCCGGACAGCCGGTACTTTGCCACCGGCTCGTCGGACCAGACCATCCGCATCTGGCACCGCGACCGCGACGAACCGGTGCTGTCCATCTTCGTGGCCGGGCGCGAGTGGATCGCGTGGACCGCTCAGGGGTTCTACGCCTGTTCGCCCCAGGGCGAGCGGCTCATCGCGTGGCAGATCAACACCAGCAACGTGAGGTTCCCGCAGGTCCACCCGGCCGGGCGGTTCCGGGCCACCATGTACCAGCCCGCGATGCTCAAGTACCTGATACCGGCCGGCGACCTGAGCAAAGCGATGGCAATGGCCCAGAAGTACGACAAGGCGCTGATCCAGACCGCCAACGTCGCGGAGGTGTTGCCCCCCGAGGTCACGCTCGCCGGGTTCACCGAGGGCGTCGAACTGAAACTCGACAAGAGCAAGGCGGCGCTGACCGTGAAGGCGAACGCGCACAGCCCCAACGCGAAGCACCCCATCACCGCGCTGCGGCTGCTCGTCAACGGGCGCCCGTTTAACGGGACCGCCGGCGTGAAGCGGTTCGAGACCCCGCAGCAGACGGCCGAAGCCACGTGGGAGGTACCCCTGGTGCCGGGCACGCACACGGTCGCGGTGATCGCCGATTCGCCCGTCAGCAAGGGCATGTCCAAGGTCGGGGTGGTGACCCGCGAGGGCGAGATCCCCAAACCGAACCTGTACGTCCTCGCGATGGGCGTTTCCGCGTACCCGGGCAAGCTGAAGCTCAACTTCTGCGCGACCGACGCCGAGATGCTCGCCCAGGCGTTTCAGGACAAGTCCAGGGGCGTGTTCAACAAGATCGAGGTGAAGGTGCTCACCGACAAGGCCGCGTCGCGCCAGGGCATCCGTGAAGGGCTGACGTGGCTGAAGGGGAAAATGACCCCGCAGGACGTGGGCATCGTGTCGTTCTCCGGGCACGGCACCCGCGATGCGTTCGGCCGGTTCTACTTGGTGCCCTACGTCGATGCGACCCCGAAAACGGAGGAGAGCGACTGGGCGCTGTCCGGCGACGAGTTCAAGAAGCGCCTGGAAGAGATGCCCGGCCGGTTGGTCGCGATCCTGGACGCCTGCCACTCGGGTTCGGTCGCCGAGAAAGAAGGGCCGCCGGCCCAGGCCGACACCCTCGTGCGTGACCTCACCGCCGAGGACTCGGGCGTGATCGTGATGTGCGCGTCGCTCGGTCGCGAGTACGCCACCGAGAGCAAGATCTGCAAGGCCGGGTTCTTCACCCTGGGACTGGTGGAGGGGCTATCGGGTCACGCGGACATCGACGGTGACGGGGTGGTGTACATCCACGAACTCGACATGTACGCCACGGCCCGGGTGCGCCAGCTCAGCCTCGGTCGCCAGAACCCGACCCTGGGGCGCCCGCCGGCCATTAAGCCGTTCATCATCGCCAAGCCCGGGAAACAGGCCAACCCGTAGTACACCGACCACCTCGAACGCCGTGCGGGGCGACCCGTGCGGCGTTCTTTCTTTGGTGGCGGTCCAAAATCCGGAACGCGCGGCGCACCTCGCGGCAATACACCTCCATAACGCTCCCGGTCCTTTCGCACGGAGGCGAACGATGCCCACACTCACCCACCTCGCCGCGCAGTTGACTCGGGCACCGGACCCGCGGACCGATGCGCAACTCGTTGCGGCGTTCCTGGCCGACGCCAATCAAGGGGCGTTCGCGGAACTGGTCCGGCGCCACGGCCCCACGGTGCTCGGCGTGTGCCGCCGGTTCCTCGGGCCGACCCCGGACGCCGAAGACGCGTTCCAGGCCACGTTCCTGGTGCTGATCCGCCGGGCACGTTCGACCGAGTGGCGCGCGGCGCTCGGGCCGTGGCTGTACGGGGTCGCGCTACGAGTCGCGCGCAAGGCCCGCGCGGTGCGGGCGAAGCGACACGCAAACGAAAGAGCGGTGCCCGCGATGAGCGAACCCACAACGGCGCCCGACGAACCGGACGACACGGGCGCGGTGCTCGACGAAGAACTCGCCGCGCTGCCGGCGCCGTACCGGCTGCCGCTGGTGCTGTGCGAGATCCAGGGCACGAGCCGGCGGGACGCGGCCCGCGCGCTGGGGCTGGCCGAGGGCACCCTTTCGAGCCGCCTCGCGCGGGGCCGGAAGATGCTCCGAACCCGGCTCGCCCGGCGCGGGGTCGTTCCCGCACTCACGGGGCTCGCGGTCACCGTCCCGGCAGCACTGGCGACCGCCACCGTTCGCAACGCGGTACACGTGTTGGCGCACACGGCCGGCGCGGTGCCGGGCGGTATTCTGTTCCTCACGGAAGGAGTCACAAAGGCCATGATCGTGAAATGGAAGTTGGCCCTGGTGGTGGTCGCGTGCGTCGCGCTGACGGGCTTCGGCGCATGGCGGAGTTCCGCGCAACCGGCACCGAGGGGGGGCGCGCCGGTGACGCCCGCCGAAATGAAACCGTCGCCGTCTTCTCTGGTTAGCACCGATCCAAACCCGCCCGTCGAGATCGTCGCGCGAGTAGGTGCAGACAAGATCATTACCAAACGCGATGTCCTTGGGGCGATGTACCAAACATCCGAAGTGAACATACCACCGCCTGAAAGGCGGTGGCTTCGAGTAACGGACTGAAAGTCCTGTTCCGACCGGAGGTCGGCTGAAGACTTCCGGCCCGAGGCCGGCTGAAGCTACGAGGGGGCGCCCTCGACCCCGAACTCGGTG
>DASWYH010000268.1:0-6084 GCA_036405095.1 Gemmata sp.
CGCGGCGCTGGCGCTGGGCTACTCGGCCTCGCACGCGCCCGCTCCGCCGCCCGGCCCAACTGCGGAACCGCTGCCCGCCGCGCCGCTCGCGCCGGCCCTCCCGGACACCCCGTTCGAGCGCGGGCTGTTCTACGCCAGGAACAAACAGTACGGGTTCGCGGCGGTGGAGTTCCAGCGCGCCGCACACGACGGACAGGACGGTCGGGCCTACGGGTACCTGACCTTTTGCCTGTCGAACGGTCGAGATCCCAAGGGGGCCATTAGCGCCGCCGATAAGGCCATCGAGCTCGGTCACCGAACCGCGCCGGTGTACGCGAACCGGGCCTACAACCATTTCCAATTGGCCCACTATCAAGAGACGAAAGCGGACTGCGACGAGGCGCTCCGCCGCGATCAGAACCTGCTCGCGGCCCGCTACACGCGCGCGCTCTTGCGGTTGCAGATGTATTTCCAGTTGCGGGTGCAGAAGATCGTGGCCGGGCCGATCCCGCCCGAAGCGGTCGCGGACATCGACGCGGTGACGGAGGCGGTGTCAAACGACCCGGACGTGTGGGTCACCGCCGCCCAAATATACGTCCTCGCGGCCGAGGGGCGGCCCGAGGTGCTGGACCGCGCCGCCCGGGCCGTCCGCGCGGCCGTTCTCGCCGGCAAGTCCCCCCGGTTGATCGGGCGCAACAGCGTATTCGGACCGATCGCGAACCATCCCGTTTACAAAAACGCGCTCGAGCTGCCTCCGGTCCCGGCTCCCCCGGTCGCCAATCCGCAAATCGCTAACCCTATTCCGTAAAAGCTCTTGCGCCTCCTCGCTCGCCGCTGCCGGCGGAAAAAGCGTCGGCAGCAACAATTCATGTCCAGTACCGCCGGCGGATCGCAATTCTCTTGATGCTTCGCCCCACTCGCGAAGCCGGGCCACCCGTGCCCGATTCCAACCGCCTGTCGGGTCGGATTATGTCAATCGTGCGCCAAGTCGTCGGGGCCGTTGCCGCCGCGTTTCGCAGTGAACCCCGGCGGACCCCGCCCCGGAACCGTGCCCGGCTGTCGCTCGAAGCGTTCGGCCCGCGACTGGCCCCGTCCTCCTTGCTCGGTACCGACACGCTCGATCCCACGCTCGGTACCCAGTTCGGGGGCGACCTGGTCCTCCGGATGGCTCCCGAAGCCCCCCGGTTGACGAACTTTGTGGGCATCGAGATCGTTGGCGGGCTGTACCGCTTCGAGGGGGACGTGATCGACCTGGCGCCGGCGGGGCTGACCGTGACGTTCGGCGGCGAACCCGACTCGCTCCAGGGGGTGACGGCGACGACCGACGCTAACGGGCACTTCGACAAGGTCGTGCCGATGAAGACGGACGGGTCCGACAACGGCACCGCGTCCGCGCAAACGGTCAACGCCGCGGGCGTCGCGTCGAACCTCGCTCTGGCCATCATCCGCCCGGGTAACTACTGAGGGGGCCGCTCCGAACCACCGACCCACCGTTAGCGGAGGCACCCGTGAGACCGTCCGGTTCGACCCTCGGCGGCCCCCCGGAGCGCGGCCCGGCCCGGCTCCCCTTGTTAGCGGCACGAATTCTGGGCGACCGGCCGCCCGGCGAACTCGTGGCCCTACTCCTCCCGATGGTTCGGCGGGGGCTCCGCACCGAGCGCGGCCCGGTCGCTCTCGTTCGATGGTTGCACCAGCGCGCGGCGGTGCCGCAGCGGTGCGAGGGGGGGGAACCGGCCGCCCGGCACTTGACCGAGGACCTCGTTCGGGTGCTGTTCGATCCGCCCCTCACACTCGGCGACACGCTCGCCGATTCACGCGTTCACGAGGGTCAAGCTCCGCACGCGAGCTGAATGATGTCTGAGCCCGTTTGGGACGAACTGTGCGGGTCACTCGATTCCGCCCCTGACCCGGTTGTCCTCGTGGACAACGCGGGGCTGGTCGCGTTCGTGAACGCGCCTGCGGAGCACGTGTTCGGGTACCCGCGGGCCGAGTTGGTCGGCGCCCCGGCCGCGGTTCTCGTGCCCGAGTGGGACCGGCTCGAGCGCGCGTTCCGAGCGACGAGCGGTCCGGGCGAACCACACGAGAGCCGCTCGGAAGGGGCCGGGGCGCGGCACCAAACAAAGGGGCGCTTTGTGCTCGTCACGTTTCCCGCCCCGGCGGGTGCGACCGGTTCCGATCCCGAACCGGTCCCGGCGGGCGCCCTTCGGCCGGAACCGGTCCCCCCGTCCGCCCGGGGTATGGGCGGAGCCGGCGTGCGGGTGGAGGCGCAGTACCGGTGCCGGGACGGGCGCAGCTTCCGAGGGCTGACCACGATGTGCTCGGTCCGAACGGAACCGAACGACCCAACGAGCGGCCCTCGCCCGGCTGAGGACCGGCCCGGTGCGGCGCGCTTCCGGGCGCTGTTCGAGGCGACCACCGCCGGGATGGTGGAGGTGTCCCACGAGCACCGCATCATCACCGCCAACCCCGCGTTCTGCCTGATGACCGGCTACACGGCCCCCGAGCTGAACGGGATGCCGCTCTCCGCGCTCCTGTTCCCCGAGGACCGCGCCCACACACTCGCGCGGTTCGATGAGGTGGCCGCGGGCACGCGGCCCGCGGACGAGGGGGACCGGCGGTACCGGCGCAAGGACGGGTCGGCCCTCTGGGTCCGGGCCAGCGCCCGCGCCCGGCACGAGGGCGGAACGCCGCCGGGCGTGTCGGCCGTGCTGATCGACCTGACCGACCGGAGGCACCTCGAAGAGCAAGTCCAGCGCGTCCTGCACGCGGACGCGATCGGGTTGCGGGCCAGTTGCCTCGCGCACGACTTCAACAACCTGTTGGCCGTTATCAGCGGGTGCGCGGCCATCCTCCTTGATGGGAACCCCGACGACGGCCTGTCGCGCGACCTCGTGCGCGAGGTGGCCGCGGCCTGCCAGCGCGCCGCCGGCCTCACGTCGCAGCTGCTCGCGGTCGGGCGCGACGCGCCCACCGAACCGCGCGCCCTCAACTTGAACGAGGTCGTGTCCGGGGGGCTCCGCCTCCTGCGGCGCCACCTCGGACCGAGAATCACGCTGGTCGGCAACTTGGCCGATGCCCTGCCCAGTGTGAAAGCGAACCCGACGCAACTGGAACAGGCGATCCTGAACCTCGTTATCAACGCGAAAGACGCGATGCCCTCCGGCGGGCTGCTGACCGTCGAGACGCGGGCCGTTCGGGTGCGCCCCGAGGACCGCGCGGCGTACCCCGACGTGCCCCCGGGGGAGTACGTGCAACTGGCCGTGTCGGACACCGGACAGGGGATGCCGGACGAGGTCAAGGCGCGGGCGTTCGAGCCGTTCTTCACGACGAAGGATGTGGGGAAAGGGACCGGGCTGGGGCTGGCGGTCGTTCGCGCGGCGGTGACCCAGTGCGGCGGCCGGGTCGCCGTGTTCAGCGAACCGGGCGTGGGCACGGTTTTCGAGTTGGTGTTCCCGACCGCGGGCACACCGGCCCTGCCGTCGTTCGGAGGGACCGAACTGGTGCCCCGGTGCCCGGCCACGGTTCTGTTGGTGGAGCGCGACGGCACCGCCCGGCGGCTGGCCGGGCTCGCCCTGCGGGCCCACGGGGCCGCGGTGCTCGAAGCCGCGGACCGCGCCGAGGCCCTCGAACTGAGCCAACACCACCCCGAACCGATCGCGCTCGTGCTCACGGGTACGGAAGAACGTGCGCTCGCCGGCGCGCTGGCGGCGCAACACCCGAACGTGAGCGCGCTGGTCCTCGGCCCGGGCGCGAGCATCACCGCCCCGCACGCGAGCGGGGCGCCGCCGTTCACCCCGGTGTCCCTGGTGTACCGGGTGTGCGCGGCGGTCGGCGCCACCGCCTGACCCGGCCCCGAGCCCGCCCAAGGCGACCGGCGGGCGCTCGCGTAACGCGCACTGAGGCTGTTGGGCGCGAAACGCCGGACCGAAAGCCGCAGAACCGAATAGTACTGTCCGAAAGATACTGGGGCTCGCGGCCAAACAGCTGCCGACCCGGAGCCCTCACTTCTTCTCGATCCGGTACAGCGCCTTCTCGGTGCGGAGCAGGAGCGCGTCGCCCGCGACGCCGCAGCTCGCGAGGGCGCGTTCGCCGAGCTTGTTCTTCGCCACCTCGTCGTAACTCGTCCCGTGCTTGAACACGGTCGTGGTGCCCGCCTCGTCGAGCAGGTACACCATGCCGTTCGCGAACAGCGGCGAGGCCGAGAAGTTCCCTCCGACCCGCTCGGACCAGCGCTCAGCACCCGTTTTCGCATCGAGGCAGCTCAGCGTCCCGTTGTCGGACACCATGTACAGTGCGTTCCCGATCACCAGCGGCGACGGGTTGTGCGGGACGTTCTTTTTCACGGTGAACGCGACGTGCGTTGCGGTCACGTCGCCCTTGCCGTCCGGCTTGATGGCCAAGAGGGACGGGGTGTTGTACCCGGTGCAGACGTACAGCAGGCCGTTCGCGAAGACGGGCTTGGGCACCACCGAGTAACCGGCCCCGTAGGTGACCCGCCAGAACTCCTTCCCGGTCTTCGGGTCGAGCGCCATCACCACGCCGCTCCCGGCCGAAACGAGTTGCTCGGCGCCCTTCACCGTGATGACGAGGGGCGTGCTGAACGAGAACGGATTGGCACCTGTGGTGTTCTTCCGCGGCGTCTGCCACGCAACCTTTCCCGTTGCCTTGTCGAGCGCGACCACCGCTTGCTTGTCGGTGCCGTCGGTACTGAAGACGAGGTACTGGCCCGCGACGATCGGCGACCCGCCGTTCCCGTGAACCGGCTTGTACGCCAGCTCCTGTGTGGCCCACACCTTGGTGCCCTCCTTCGCATCCAGGCACGCGGTGCCGAGGTGCCCGAAGTGGACGTAGACTTGGCCGCCTTCCACAACCGCGGTCGGGCTGGCGTGGCTGTTCTTCTTGTGGACCTTCGGCGCGTCGGCGCCTTGCTTGAACACCTCCACGTCCCACACGACCCCGCCGGTCTTCGCGTCGAGGCACAGCGCGCGGAGCGAGTGCCCGCCGGCCGCCGGGACCGCGGTTGTGACGTACATCCGCTCGCCGACAACCGCCGGCGACGACCACCCCACGCCGGGCAGCTCTTTGCGCCAGGTGACGTTCGTCTTCGTGTCCCACTCGGTCAGGAGCTTGGCCCCGGAGTGGCCGTTCCCATCCGGCCCGCGGAACTGATACCAGTCGGCCGCGGGGGCCGCGAGGGCGAGGGCGAGGGCGAACGAAAAGGCGCAAACGAAGCGGCACATCGGTGGGAACTCCAGGGAGAGGAGTTGCGGGGCGGGTCGAGGCCCCAGTCTACACCAATGCGCACGGCGGGTCTTGCGAATTCACTGACCCCGCGCGGGTAGGGGCCGCGGGCTCCCCCGTGTCGCGACTGGCTTGGCCGCCCGCGCGGACCCCGGCCCCGGTTCCGCCCGCCCCGGCTCAGGCGTTCTCGCGCTGGTGGGTCGGGCCGGCGCTGTGGGGGCACAGATTGAGCGCGGTGTTCACGAGCGCGAGGTGCGAGAACGCCTGCGGAAAGTTGCCGGCCAGCCGCCTCGCGACGGGATCGTACTCTTCGGCCAGCAGGCCCACATCGTTGCACAACCCGGTCAGCCGGTCGAACAGCTCGTGGGCCTTGTCCCACTGGCCGAGCAGGGCGTAGTTGTCGGCCAGCCAGAACGAGCACGGCAGGAACGCGGCCTCGCCCGGTGGCAGCCCGTCGTCGGTCTTCGCGGTGTCGTAGCGGATCACGAGCCCGTCCCGGACGAGGTGCTTCTCGATCGCGGCCACGGTCCCCTTGACGCGCGGGTCCTCTGGCGGCAGAAAGCCGACGAGCGGGATCATGAGCAGGGCCGCGTCGAGCAGCTCGGAGCCGAACACCTGAACGAACGAGCCGAGCCGCTCGGAGAAGCCGTCGCGGCAGACGCGGGCGTGAACCGTCTCGCGGAGCCGCCGCCACCGGTCGAGCGGCGCGTCTAGCCCGAATTGCTCGGCGCTCTTGATGGCGCGGTCGAGGGCGACCCAGGCCATCACCTTCGAGTGGGTGAAGTGCTTCTGCCCGCCGCGCATCTCCCAGATCCCCTCGTCCGGTTCGTCCCAGGCCCCCTCGACGAACCGGACCAGTGCTTT
>DASWYH010000269.1:0-2540 GCA_036405095.1 Gemmata sp.
GATTACGAGTACGTTTTCAACGAGACCTACCGCGCGCTGCAAGACCTGAAGCAAGAAGGCAAGACGCGGTTCATCGGGATGTCGTGCTACCCGCTCCCGCTGCTCAAGCAGGCGATCGAGCGGTGCGACCTCGATGTGGTCATCAGCTACGCGCACTGCAACCTGTGGAACACGCGGTTACTCACCGACCTCATGCCGACCGCGGAGGCACGCGGGGTGGGGGTCATGAACGCCAGCCCGCTCGCGATGGGGCTGCTCACGAACCAGGGGCCGCAGCCGTGGTTCCCGGGGCAGCCGGAGGTCGTGGAAACGTGCCGCAAGGCGGCGGAGCTGTGCCGCGCGCGCGGGGCCGATATCAGCTTCCTCGGGATGCAGTTCGCCCTCGGGCAGAAGCAGATCCCCTGCACGCTCACCGGGGCGGCGCGCAAGAGCGAACTCGAAGTGAACCTCCGAGCGATGACCGCACCAATTGACGAAGCGCTACTCGCCGACGTGATGATGGCTCTCGACCCCATCCGCGACTGGACGTGGCCGTGCGGCAACTGGCAGGGGTGAGCCCCCTGCCCCGGCTTTGCGTTTGAGAGCCGGGGGGCGCCGCACGCATCACCCCGAACGGATTTCGAGAACCACGCCCCCGAGGGGCTCTTCGGACGCGACGACAAACGCGACTTCGTTTCGGGGGGCGAGCCGCGCACCAATGTCCGCGGCGAACGGCCCCGGCGCCGCGACCGCGCCCACCGGAGCCCCGTTCACGCAGATTTCCGCCGCACCGGGGACGTGTGCGCACACCAGCCAGACGCGGTCGTTCACAGCAAGCGCGCGAGGCGAACCGAACTTTCGCGTGTGGCACATTCCGCCCCGAGCGGCGCGCACCTCCCACGGCGGCCCGAGGCGGATCGGGTGTTTCGCTTCGTCCGTCATGCCCGGTCCCGTCGTTTCCAGTTTTCGTGCCCCGCTCGGGCCACCCGGGCGCGCCAGGCGAGCCGGAGCTACCCGTGTCACCCCGAGGACCGGCGCAATGTCCCGCCTGTTGCCTCCTCCGGATGGGAGGAGGTGCGACGTGTGAAGGGCGAAGCCAGCGGCGGTGGAACTCAGCCGCCTGCTCATTTCGGTCGAAAAGAGGGCGTGGTGCCTGGACGCCCGCTCGCGTGGGCGCCGCACCTCAGTTCTCGAACGCTTGTGGCTGGCGAAGGCGGCTGCGCGGGCTCCCTTTTGTCGGAAAAGGGGTCACGCCTTCGGCGGCGCGGGCGGCCTGGCAGCAGCCGGCGCACCGCCCGGCGCGGGGACCGCGCCGGAAGTCGGTTGCCCAGCGGGAGCCGGGGGCTTGGGCTTGGGAGGTTTCGGCGCGCTCTGCCCGCTGCCCTTCCTCGATGTGCTGCATCTCGCGCCCGCGGAACAGCACGTTCACCTGCACCTTGTCGTTGTGCTCAAGGAACTGGCGGGCCTGAACGATTTTGGTCTGGATGTCGTGGTCGCCGGTCTTGGGGCGGACCCGAATCTCTTTGAGCTTCTGCTGGTGCGTTTTTTGGTGGGCCTTCTTGGACTGGGCGTATTTGAACTTCCCGTAGTCCATGATCTTGCAGACCGGAGGCTTTTCCCGGTCGGCGACTTCGACGAGGTCGAGCCCGGCCTCGCGGGCCATCTCCAGGGCTTGCGCGGTGGCGACAATACCGAGCGCTTCGCCCTCGGCACCGATGAGCCGGATCTGCGGAACCCGGATGCGCTCGTTCATGCGCGGACCTTCCGGGCCGCGGGGCGCGTTGCTGCGATCGAAAGGTGGGATTGCTGTCTCTCCTGTAGCTGCGGTGTCTGCGCGAGCCGCACCCGCGACTTGTTCCGCGCAACCCGCAATACATAACTCTTAACCCGTGGTCCTAACGTCGTCAACGGTGTTTTGCCATTAGTCGCTAATCGGACTCGGGTTTGGGACCGGACCGATCCGCGAAGCGCGCCACCCGCTGGGTTTCGGTTGACACGGACCGAGTGCAGCGCTTTGAATTTACCCAGGCGGGATCGCCCAGAACAGGGCTACGCAAAAGAAGATACCGGGCACCTCCAACGGACTCGCGCATTGGGCACGGGCTACTCGACTGGTGCCGGTTCTGGGACCCGTAAGTAGCCGGTGCGGGCGCAGTGAGCGGCAGTTCGCAAACCTCCTGGGGGAGTTTCTTCAGAACCGCGTCATCCCTTGCCTGTGGCGAGGATGTTTCGTCCCGGAGCCACCGGCGAACCGCACACAGGGGCAGCGGATAAGGCGACCATCGCTTTCTCGGTCCCCGACACCTTCGTGGGACAGTAGTGAGCGTCGCGACCGCTCCGCAGGGGGTTGACAGGTTCAGTAGCCCGACGCTTCCTCGCGGAGACGAGCCCGAACCTTGCCGACCAACTTCTTCGACGTGCCGGTGCCGATGTAGACGCGCCCGTCCTTCCCGTGGAAGCGCCGGATCGTGGAGTCGAGGAAATCGAACGACTCCTCCGACCGCATCCCGATTCGGGGTTTCTGCTGGAACACGCTCATACACGTACCCCTGACGGTGTCG
>DASWYH010000270.1:0-6610 GCA_036405095.1 Gemmata sp.
GGAGTGGATTAAGGGTGTGATTCTTTAGAGCCTTTCTGACCCCCTCAACCCACTCCCGACCACCCAAAACCGATCTCTGCGTAGACCTGCCCAGTTCCCACTCGCAATTGACCCGTGCGCGAACTCGGCGTATTGTCCCGCCGCTTCGCGCCACCGGCCCCGCCGGGCGGCGCCACGTGAACACACCGGGACGGGCACGGATGCGCGTTCGCAGTTGGCTTATCCGCGGGCTGATCCTCGCCGGGGTCGCGGCTCTCGTCGCCCTGGCGTGGGTCGCGAACTCGTGGATCAGCCCCGATCGGGTGCGCGAAAAGGTGACCGCCACACTCACCGAGCAGTTCGAAGACGTCGAGGTCCACGTCGGCTCGGCCCGGATGCGCATCCTCGGCGGGATCGCGGTCACCGACCTGCGGCTCACCCGCCGCGGCGACCCGCCGGACCGCCCGTTCTTTGCGGTCCCGCACGCGATCCTGTTCCACGACAAGGAGCAGTTGAACCACGGGCGCCTCACGATCCGCAAAGTGGAACTGGAAAACCCCACGATCCGCCTCGAGCGCTCCGCGGACGGGAAGTGGAACCTGGCCGAGATCATCAAGCCGGCGCCGGCCGATAAGCCGGTGCCGACGTTCGTCGTGAAGGGCGCGACCGTCACCGTCATCGACCACGCGCCGGGCGGACTGGCCCCCGTGACATTCACCGACGTGCAGGGGACGCTGCTGAACGACCCGCTCCCCGCGCTCACGGTTCAGGGCAGCGGGACCGCACAACAGTTCGGCCCGGTCGCCGTGCGCGGGCGGCTGAACCGGATCAACAATCACCTCGCGCTGTCGGTCAAGCTGGCCGAGTTCCCGGTCGGCCCGACCGCGGTCGCGACCGCCCAGCGGTTCGCCCCCGAGTTGGCCCCGCACCTCGCCAAGCTCACGGCCGTGGCGAACGTGGAGGCCGAACTCACCTACGCCCCCGAAGCAGTCCCGAGCTGGCGCCACGACGTCAAGTTCGACGTCAAGGGGGCCAAGTTCGAGCACCCGGATCTGCCCAAACCCGTCGAGAACATCAGCGCCACCGTGCGCAGCGTGGACGGGCGGGTGAAGGTGGACGACGCGACCGCGACACTCGGCGACGCGCGGCTCCGGCTGTCGCTCGAGACGCGCCCCGACGCGCCCCCCTCGGACCCCGGCGCCGACCCGCTCCGGCGGTTCGAGGACCGGCTCCAGAAGCTCGACGTACTCGTCGCCGGGGTGCCGCTCGACGACGCGCTGTTCGAGCGCCTGCCCGACAAGGCGAAGAAGGGGCGCCGGATGTTCTCCCCGACCGGGCAGGTCGACATCGGGTACCGGTTCACCCGCGAGGCCAACGGCTGGAAGCGCGAGCTGGAGGCCCGCCCGCGCAACGGGGGGCTGACCTACGAGAAGTTCCGCTACCCGGTGTCCGATGTGCGCGGGCTGGTGAAGCACACCACGACCCACACCGGGACCGGGAGCACCACCGTGGACCTGATCGGCACGGCCGCGGGCCAGTCCATCACGGTGAAAGGGCGCGTCGACGGGGACGGCCCGGACCCCGCGATCGGCCTCCGCGTCACGGGCACGAACATCCCGGTGGACGAGCACCTGTACGCCGCGTTCCCGGCCAAGTACACGGCGGTCGTGCGCGAGTTCCGGGCCACCGGGCGGGGCGACTTCGTGGCCGAGATCACCCAGCGCGCGGGGGTGAACCTGATCGAGAACGAGTTCCGCATCGACGTGAAGGACGGGAAGCTGAACTACACCGCGTTCCCGTACCCGCTCGAAAAGCTCAAGGGGCGGCTGGTGGTGCGCACCACCGCGACGGACCCGGCCCGCCCGGTCTGGCGCGACCAGCCGGAGCGCCCGGCGCCGGACCGCGACGAGATCATCTTCGACGGGTTCACCGCGGTCCACGCCGGCGCCCCGGTGTGGATGAGCGGGGCCAAGCGGCCGGTGCCGGAGGGCCGGGACCGCAAGCTGATCGTTCACGTCGGCGGGACCGCGGTCCCGCTCGACGCCGACCTGAAAACCGCGCTGGCGGCGGTCAAGGCCGAGAACCTGTGGGCCGGGCTCCAGCCGAAAGGGCGTCTGACCTTCAGCGCGGACGTGGAGGTGATCGACCGCGCGCCGCCGCCGGACCGCCCGGACTTCGACCCGCCGCTCGATCCGGCCAACGACGTGAAAGTGACATTCGGGTTCTCCGGCCCGACCGTGACGCCGAAGTTCTTCCCCTACGAACTGACGGACTTCATGGGCTGGCTGGAGTACAAGAACGACCGCCTCAGCGTCGCCCACCTGGCCGCCCGGCACGGCCCGAGCCGGGTGAAGCTCGCCGCCGGCGAGGTGCGCTTCTACCCCGGCGGCGCGGTGTGGGCCAACTTGGGCGGGCTCGAACTGACCCCCTGCGTCGCGGACGCCGATTTCAAGAAGGCGCTGCCCGGCAAGCTCGGCAGCGCGCTCGAGGAGCTGCAACTCAAGGGCGGCACCGAACTGCTCGTGAAGCACCTGGTGATCAGCGCCCCGGCGGGCGCGGACGTGAAGGCCCCGCTGCCCGCCCCCTTCCCGGTGGCGGCTTCGGCCCCCCTCGTTGCGCGAGGGTCGGGGGGCGGGTTGCCTTCCGCTCCCGACCCCGTGGTGTACTGGGACGCAGAACTGAAGCTGCTCGGCGCGTCGCTCGATACGGGCATCGCGTGGGAAGATGCGTTCGGCTCGATCGCGTGCCGCGGGCGGTACGAAGGGACGCACCTCGGCGCGGTCCGCGGGAACGTGTGGCTCGACCGGGCGCTGGTGTCGCGGGTGCCGGTCGCGGTGGCCCGGTGCCAGGTCCGCGCCGACCCCCAGGTGCCGGACCCGGCCCGCCCGGGCCGGTTCCTGCCGACCACGCTCCAGTTCTCGAACGTCGCCGGGCGCCTGTTCAACGGCGAGCTGAACGGACAGGCCCGGGTCGTGCTCACCGAGGGGACGCGCTACGAGGTGTGGCTCACCGCTACGGACGTTCAACTGGAGCAACTGGCCGGGCACTACAACCTCGGCTCCGATGCGGACCTGAAGGGCATCGCGCAAGCGCAACTGCTCGTGTTCAACCGCCCGGACCCGAAAACCGGGCGCCTCACGGTCGAGGGGACCGGAAAGGTCGATGTGCCCACGGGGCGCATGTACAACCTGCCGGTGCTGCTCGAACTCGTGAAGGTGCTGAAGCTCCAGGCGCCGGACAAGACCGCGTTCGAGCAGGCGCACGTGGTGTTCCGGCTCCAGGGCGACCGGATCAAGGTCGATCAGCTCGACCTGATCGGCAAGGCCATCTGCCTGGGCGGGTCGGGCGAACTGGACACGAGCGGCGAGTACGTGAAGTTCGAGTTCTACACGGTCTGGTCGCAGGTGCTGAAACAGATGCCGGACACGCTGGTCGGGGATCTGACCGCGTTCTTCAGCAAGAACCTGTTTACGATCAAGTTGACCCGGGAGAATGGGGAGCTGAGATACCGCCCGCAGCCGGTGCCTCTGGTGACCGACCCCGCGAAGGCGGTTCTGGAGCGGCTCAAGCGCGGCACCGCCCGGTTCACGGGCAAATAAATGGGAGCGCGACGGGCGCCGAGTGACGAGGCGAAGGGCAGGGGTCGTTGCTCCTGTTTTCACTCGTCGTTCGTTGCTGAGCGTTCGTTAGCCTCTTGCCGAATGCGGGGTGAAGAGTGTTCGGAAGTACCCTGAACCGGATGATCTTTTGGGAGCTGGTGCGGGTGTTCCTGCTCTCGCTCGGCTCCCTCACCGGACTGGTGCTGGTGGTGGTGTCGGTGCAGCAGGCGTCGCAGCTCGGGCTGTCGCTCGCGCAGCTGCTCCGCTCCGTGCCGCTCCTGGTGCCCAGCATCCTCCCCATCGCCATCCCGGCGACCACGCTGTTCGCGGCGTGCGTCGTGTACGGGCGGCTGGCGCACGACAACGAGGTCATCGCCCTCAAGGCGGCCGGGGTCCACCTGTTCGGGATCGTGAGGCCGACCATTCTGCTCGGCCTCATCACCACCGGCACCACCGCGGCCCTGTCGTACAGCACGATCCCGCGCACCCAGCAGATGTTCTACGAGGAGATCCTCTCGGACCCGGAAGAGGTGCTGTACAACACGATCCGCCGGGACCGGTGCCTGCGGCACCCGAGCCTCCCGTACGTGCTCTACGTGAAGGACGTTCAGGGCAAGCGGCTGATCGACGTGGTGATCAAGCGGCGGCTCAAGGTGCGGGACGGGCGGACCGGGGCCGAGGTGGTCATCGGGTACGACTTCGTGGCCCGGATGCACGAGGCCCAGTTGCGCGTGGACATGGCCGCCGGGACCATGTCGATCGAACCGGACCGGGTGGTGATCGACGGGAAGAACGCGTCCGGGTCCGCGGCCAGCAGCGGCGCGTTCGTGATGGACCTGCCGGACTCGGTGACCGGCAAGGAGGCGAAGCTGAAGATCAGCTCGCTGACCTACGACGAACTGCCCGCGCGGATCGCGGCGGCCATCCGCGAGCGGGACGAGATTACGGCGCAGCGGGACGCGCGCCAGACCGAGATCGATACCATCTCGGACCTCAACGCGCGCACCTACGCGCAGGCCGAAATGCGCGGGTACAAGTACCAGATCGATACGAAGACGCGGCAGGTGCGCAACCTGCAGGCCGAGGTCCACGCCCGGCCCGCCCTGGCGGTGAGCTGCTTGGTGTTCGCGCTCATCGGGTGCCCGGTCGGGATCTGGGCGAACCGGTCCGACTATCTGAGCACGTTCGTGATCTGCTTCATCCCGACGCTGTTGGTGTACTACCCGCTGCTGCTGGCCGGGACCGACATGGGCAAGACCGGAAAGGTGCCGCTCGTGATCGGGTGCTGGGCCGCCGACATCGTGATGGGCGGCATCGGCACGCTGCTAACCTGGCGACTGCTTAGAAGGTAGTCATTGGTCGGGGTGGTCATTGGTCATTGGTTGTACAGCGTAAGTTCGGGTGAGCACCTACGGCCCGCGCTGTGATACTAATGACTAATGACTAATGACTAATGACTAATGACTATTTCGACGCGATCAGTTCGACTTCGAAGATGAGCGTGGCGTTGGGCGGGATGTCGCGGCCCGCGCCGGTCGCGCCGTAACCGAGGTTCGCGGGGATCTTGAGCCGGCGCACCCCGCCCGGCTTCATCCCGGGGATGCCCACCTGCCAGCCCTTGATGACTTGGTTCAGCGAAAACGAGATGGTCTGCCCGCGGGCCACGCTGCTGTCGAACATCTTGGCGTTGGTGAGCCACCCGGTGTAGTGAACGGTCACGGTGGCGCCGGGCTTCACCTCCTCACCCTCCCCGACTTTCGCGTCCCAGATTTCGAGCCCGTTCGGCTGTGCGGTCCATTCGGCAGCGTCTACGGCCGGCATCGGCGGTACTTGCGGCATTACGTTCTCCTGGGCACACGATGAGGATGCGGGCGTTCGCCTTAACTTAGAACTTCGCGTCACGAGCTGTCAGGTCGAAACTCATAAAGTCGAAAGTCCAGTAACACCAAGGATTTAGTAGGTAGCAGGCGATTGGTCGGGGCGCTGTGCGTCACGGACCCGGCGGAGCCCCGCGAGGTCCCGCCGGGCCGAAACCGTCGCGCGGGTCGAAACGATCGTGAACGGTGCCCGGGTCTCGGGATAAGTTGGCGCTTCGGATGTGCGGCACTCGGTGAGCGGAGCTGACACCGGCCGACGGCGCCGACGGGGAACGCGCGCTCACCAGGGGGCGGACCGAGCGGCGACCCAGGAGAGGCGAGCCGCGACCGGAAGGGGTCGCAGAGCGATCCCGAAGCCTCAGCAGATCGTCTTGCGCGGGGCGTACCTCAGCTCCTGGTTGCGGCGCACTTGGGGGCGCCACCTCATGTGTTCGGAGCGTCTTGCGCGTTGTACTCGCGCGGCAACTCGGCTTCGCATACGCCGCACTCGAACACGCCCTTCACAAGGTTCAGGGACGCGCACTGCACACAGCGCCGAAATTCGCACCGTGGATCGAATCCGTCGGTCGGTTCCAATCTTGCGGTGCGGAGGGCTCCGACGACCGCGCCCCACGATTCCGGTTCGGGACAGTACCCCGTCGATTGGTTACTGATGCGGGTCACCACCGGCCGCCCGCTCTCGGTCGCGAATGTCATCTCGCCCGCGCTCAGTACGGGGCGATTGCCGGCGCAAGCGACGTGTTCCGAGTGCCGGTCGGCAACGAGCAACGTGCCCTCTTCGTTGACGACGAACGTTACGGTCACTTCGCCCGACGCGAGCCAGGGGAGCACATCCGCCGGGGCACGAACGGGCGCCCCGCGAACGGTGTCCCCACTCCGCTCGGCGATCGAACGCGATCCGACATAATTGTAAAGCACCGCCACACCCACAAGAAACGCCCGCGGCCGGGGGCCGCGGGCGCCCGGTCGATGCTGCCCGGGTCACTTCTGGTAGATCGGGAGGTAGTGCGTCGGGACGCTGAGGATCAGCACCGCGATGGCCGTCTGGTACGCGGGGCCGTAAGCGGCCTCGCGCCGCGGGTCGTACCACTCGCCGGTGTTCTTCTGGTAGCCCGGTGCGAGCAGCAGATCCCGCATGCGCTTGTAATACTTCTC
>DASWYH010000271.1:0-5870 GCA_036405095.1 Gemmata sp.
GGCGTCCCGCCCGCCGCGTCACGGAACGGACCGCTCGGCGCTTCTTTGAATCGCGGTCGCGCGCAGCGGGCGGGACGCCCGCGGTCCCAGGGTGCTGACGGGAGGAGCCGTTACCCGGCCTGCCGGCCACTCCAAGTAGCGGGCGCTGGCGGTCCCAGGGTGATCGCACACACCGTTGACCCGTGCCGCGCGCCCTGCGACACTACCCTTCTGCCCTCCGGCCGCTCCCGCAGGAACCCGCCATGCTCATCTCCCGCCGAATCGCGTTCGCCGCATTGTGCTGTGCGCTTGTTGTTTTCGCGGGCGCCATCCGGGGGCAGCAGCCGACCGCCCCCGACGCGGTCGCGGTGCTGAAGTCGCACACAGAAACCGTCGAAGCGGTGGCGGTCAGCGCGGACGGCAAGTACATCGCCACGGCGAGCTTCGACAAGACCGTCAAGTTGTGGGACGCGGTCACGGGCAAAGAGCTTCGCACCTACGCGGGCGAACAGGGTCACAAGGGGCAGGTGCTGTGCGTCGCGTTCAGCCAGAAGGGCGACCAACTGGCCACCGGCGGCACGGACAACACCGTCCGCATCTGGGAGGTGCCGGTCACTTTCCCGGTGAAAACGTACCCGATGAACGCGAACCTGAGCAGCGTTGCGGTCGCGAGCGACGGGAAGACCTTCGCGCTCGCCGGGGCCGACGGGATGGTGAAGGTGTTCCCGCTCGGCGAAGAAAAGGGCGCGGTCGAACTGAAGGGCACAGTCGGGCCGGTGATCGGCCTCGGGCACCTCAACTCCGGAAACGTGTGGGTTACCGGGGGCAGCGATAAACAGATCCGGTTCTTCAGCACGGCCGACGGGAAACAACTCGCGAGTTACGGCGCCGGCACTTCGGAGCTGACCGGGTTTGCGGTGCGCCCCGACGGCGGAGCCGCGTTCTCCACGAGCGCCGACGGGGTGCTGCGGTACTGGCAGACTCCGGCGCCGCCGACGCGCACCTTTCCCGCACTGAAAGAAGCCGTCACCGCGTTTTACACCACCCCCGACGGGAACACCCTGCTCTACGCGACCGCAGACAAGGTCATCACAATGGGTTCGGTGAGTAACGCGCAAGCCGCGGGCACCTTTGCCGGCGCAAAAGCGAACATCGAGAGCGTGGCGCTCTCGGCCGACACCGCAACGGTTGCCGCGGGCTGCGCCGATGGCAAAGTGCTCGCGTGGGACCGGCAGGGGAAGCCGAAGGGCGACGTTCCGGGACACGCGGGCGGCACCACCGCGACCGCGTTCCACCCGTCGCAACCGATCCTGTTCACCGCGGGCGCCGACGGGAAGGTGAAGGGGTGGACCCTCCCACTGGATGCGAAGCTGATAAAGGACAAGGACGGGAAAGAGCCGAGCCGCACGAAGTACGACTTCCCGGCCCATACGGGGAAGGTTACTGCGGCGGCGGTGAACCCGGCGACGGGTCAGCTCATCACCGCCGGGGCGGACAAGCTGGTGCGCGTGTGGGACGTGACCAAGCCCGAAAAGCCGGTGCGCGAGATCGGACCGCTTGCGGCCCCGGCGGTCGCACTGGCCCTGAGCCGCGACAACCAGACGCTCGCGGTCGGTGCCGGCAAAGACGCGCTCCTGTACACGCTCGCGGACGGGAAAGAAGCGGCGAAACTCACCCAGCCGGCGGACGTGCTGAGCCTCGGCTTCAACGCGGACAGGACGCGGCTGCTCATCGGGCGCGGTGACAACCTCGCGGTGCTGGTAGAGGTTGCGAGCGGGAACGTGTACCAGTCCTTCACGCACGCGGGCGCGGTGCGGGGCGTGGTCGCACACCCGTCTGCGCCGGCGGTCGTCACCGCGAGCGCGGACAAGAGCGTGCGCATCTCGCCCGTCACCTGCACGCGCATCATCGCGCTGGGCAAGGAGAAGCCGCACGGGGTCGTGGTGTCGCCGGGGAACGAGCGCGTTCTGAGCATCGGCCCGGGTAAAGACGTGGTCGCGTGGAACCCGAACAACGGCACGAAGGAGCGCGTGTTCGAGGCCGGCGGCCCCGCGACCGCTGCGGCCGTGTCGAAAGACCTTCAGCGGGTGGCGGTCGGCGCCGCGGACGGGTCCATCAAGGTCTACACCACGAACGACGGCAAGCTCGTGGGCGGGTTCTCCGCGGGCGGTGCGGTGACGGCACTCGCGTTCCAGCCGACCAACACCGTGCTGGTGGGGCTGGTGAAGGGCAAGGAGAGCCGCGCCGTGGCGTGGGACGTGAAGTTCGCGCCCGGGCAACCGGTGCCGGAGGAGTTCGGGCAGCAACTGCAAGCGTTCCCGCTCCCGGCGGTTGGGGCGGCGCTCGCGTTCACCGCGGACGGGCTGTTCGTCACCGCGTCCGCGGACAAACAGGCCGGCCGGTTCCGCATCGCCTCCGCGGTGCCGGTGAAGACCCTCTCGCACCCGAATCTGGTGGACTGCGTTGCGTTCGACGACACCGGCGACCGGCTCGCCACCGGGTGCCACGACGGCGTGTTGCGCATTTACGACCTCCCCAAAAACACCCCGCTGAAGCAGATCACGGCGCACGTCGTCACGACCCCGCAGCAGGTCCAGAACCCGATCTACGCAGTGCTGTGGACCCACGATTACAAGCAGGTCTTCACCGCGAGCTACGATAAAAGCATCAAGCTGTGGGACGCGGCGAGCGGCTCGCTCGTGCGCGAGTTCAAGGCCGCGCCGGACCCGGTGCCGGACGTGAAAAAGGACGACAAAGCGCCGCCCCCCAAGAAGGACGCGGGGCCGGTCGGGCACCGCGATCAGGTGTTCGCGCTCGCGCTCTCGAAGGACGGGAAGCTCCTGGCGTCGGCATCGAGCGACCGGAGCGTGAAGCTGTGGGACGTGGCAACCGGTAAGGTGGTGCGGGACTTCCCGAACCCTGAACTGAAACCGACGTTCGCGAACGAGCCGGCGCCATCGCACCCGGGTTGGGTTCACTCGGTGCGGTTCACGCCCGACGGCGCCCGGCTCGTGACCGCCGGCGCGGCCCCGCGCGGGAAGTCGTACCTCGCGGTGTGGAACGTGGCCGACGGGAAGCGCCTGTTCGGCGCGGAACGTGACTTCGGCCCGATCCACGCGATGACGCTCCTCCCCGACGGTACGAAAATGGTGATCGGGTACGCGGGCGTTTCGCGCAACAAAATCGACCCCGGCGCGGCGATCCTGAAAGTGCCGGGGAAGTGAAAGGAGCGGAGGAAGGGCGGTTACCCTACCAAGGACCCTTCCTCCGCATTCGTGAAACGGTGACGCAATGGCGATCAAGACGGTGATCTTCGACTTCGGCAACGTGGTCGCGTTCTTCGACCACAGCCGCGCGGTGGCCCGGTTGGCCGCGTACACCGAGTTCCCGCCGGTCGAGATCGCGCTGAAGCTGTACGGCAGCCACATCGAGGACGCTTACGAGCGCGGGCGGATCGACACCGCGGAGTACATCCGCGAGGCCAAACTGAACGCCCGGCTGAACTGCACCGACGAGCAGTTCGTGGCGGCGTTCACGCACATCTTCTGGCGCAACAACGAGGTGTGCGACCTCGTCCTGCACCTGAAGCCCCGCTACCGAATCGTCCTGGCGAGCAACACGACCCGGGCGCACTTCGACGAGTACGTCAAACAGTTCGCGGACGTGCTCGCCCGCTTCGACCACCTCGGCACGTCGTTCGGCGCCCGTGCCCGCAAGCCGGAGCCCGAGTTCTTCGCTCGCATCCAGGAGCACACCGCCGCCGAACCGGAGGAGTGCGTGTTCATCGACGACCTGCCCACCAACGTCGAGGCCGCGGAGCGGTTCGGTTGGAACGGCATCGTGTACCGCCCGGACGGCACACTGGCCGACAAACTGCGGGCGGCGGGCGTCGAGATCGGTACAACAGAGGGAACGCCTTCGTAGGGTGGGCCCCCCCCGCCCGGCCGGGGCGCGGCAAGGCGCGAGCGCAGAACGAGGACGAAATGGACATCCTTCAGCAGGCCGACCCCGACGTGTTCGCCGCGATCGCCAGCGAGCGGAACCGTCAGCAGGTCGGTCTGGAGATGATCGCGAGCGAGAACTACACCAGCCCCGCGGTGATGGCCGCGCAGGGCTCGTGCCTCACGAACAAGTACGCCGAGGGTTACCCCGGCAAGCGGTACTACGGCGGGTGCGAGTTCGTGGACGTGGTCGAGCGGCTCGCGATCGACCGCGCGAAGCAACTGTTCGGCGCCGACCACGCGAACGTGCAGCCGCACTCCGGCGCGCAGGCCAACATGTCCGTGTTCCTCGCCGCGCTCCAGCCGGGCGACACGATCATGGGGCTCGACCTCGCGCACGGCGGGCACCTGACCCACGGGATGCGGCTCAACTTCTCCGGCAAGTACTTCAAGGTGGTGAGCTACGGGGTCCGCAAGGGCGACCACCGCATCGACTTCGACGAACTCGTTTCTAAGGCCCGCGAGCACAAACCGAAGCTCATCATCGCGGGGGCGAGCGCCTACCCGCGGACCCTCGACTTCGCGAAGTTCGGCGCGATCGCCGCCGAGGTCGGTGCGCTGCTGATGGTGGACATGGCGCACATCGCGGGCATCGTCGCGGCGAAGCTGCACCCGGACCCGGTACCGCACGCCGCGTTCGTCACCAGCACCACGCACAAGACGCTGCGCGGGCCGCGCAGCGGGTTGGTGCTGTGCAAACAAGAGTGGGCCGACAAGATCAACTCGGCGGTGTTCCCGGGCGTCCAGGGCGGGCCGCTGATGCACGTCGTGGCGGCCAAGGCGGTCGCCTTCGGCGAGGCCCTGGCGCCAGCGTTCCGGCAGTACATGGAGCAGGTGCTGGTCAACGCGAAGGTGCTGGCCGAGGAGCTGCTCGCGGCCGGGTTCCCGGTCGTGTCGGGTGGCACCGACACGCACCTGATGCTGATCGACGTGACCGCCAAAGGGTCCACGGGTAAGCTCGCGGAACACGCGCTCGACGCCGCGGGGATCACGGTGAACAAGAACATGATCCCGTTCGACCCGCGGAAGCCGCTCGACCCGTCGGGCGTGCGGTTGGGCACCCCGGCCCTGACCACCCGCGGGATGAAACAGGGCGAAATGAAGCAGATCGCGGTGTGGATCACCGACGTCCTTTCGTCCGGCGGCGCGGCCGAAGTGACCGCCCGCGTGAAGGCCGGCGTGCTGGAGCTGAGCAAGCAGTTCCCGGCCCCGGCCGAGGCCCCTTAGCACACGCGGAAACAGAGCCGAACCACCGAAGGACCGGACGACCCGAGGACCGAGCGCACCGTGAGACTTTTCCTGGTACTCATCGCCTGCTGCTTCTTCCTGCTGTTGCTGGTGCCGGTGTCGCTGTTTCTGCTCACGTTCATCTACCGGTGGTCGTGCGTGCTGTGCGGGCTACCGCGCCCGGGCGTGATGGTGGCGTCCGGGATCATGTTCGTGGCGTGGCTCACGCTGCTAATGGCCGTGGGCCTGCTGCGGGCCGCCGTTGACGCGGCCTGCGATGCCGCCGGGCTCCCCCGCTGGGAGGCGGGCATCATCCTGTTCTTGCTCGCGCTGCCCGTCGATCTGCTCATTTCCGCGGGCATCGAAGCCGGGCTGATGGGCGTGCGCTTCGGCAAGGGCGTAGAGGTGTGGTACACGCAGCGCCTGATCCAGCTCTCGATCCTCGTTGTTGTCGGGCTGATCGTGAGCGTCGTCTTCCTGATCCAGCAGTTCGTGTAATGACCCGATATTTCGCAACCTGCGCCCGGGGCCTGGAGCCCGTGCTCGCGGGCGAACTCGCCACTCTGGGCGCGGACACGGTTGAACCGGGGCGCGGCGGGGTCACGTTCCAGGGCGCCCCCGCGCTCCTCTACCGCGCCTGCCTCTGGCTCCGCACGGCCGTGC